>MGGH01000024.1 GCA_001792305.1 Candidatus Woesebacteria bacterium RIFCSPHIGHO2_01_FULL_39_23 | reverse complement strand
AATCAGTAAACCAACTAACCCAGCAATACCTAATGTTTTTTTTGGCAATTTAATTAAGTCTTTAAAGTAAGCGAGAACAAATATTGCAACTACTATTGCCGTTGAAAATTTAGCGCCTTGATAAGTCAACAAAGTCAACGAGAAAAATGATGAAGAATAAATCATGAAAAAAGGTTCCTTCAACGCCCTCAGAAAAAAATATATACCTACCAAAGTCAGAGTGAGTGTAATGTTTGCTTCCCAAGCTCCGCGGGAAAAGGTAATCAACCAAGGATTGAGTGCTGCGATAATCGCGGCAGCGATCGATGTTCGATAGTGAGCTGTGAGTAAAGTTATAATTTTATAAATCAATAAAATAATTAAAATGCCAGATAAAGCACTCGGAAAACGAACCGCAAACTCCGTAAGGCCGAATATAGCAACTGAAGGAACAGTCAAATAAACATAAAGTCCAGGCTTGTAGTCCCCAAAAGATTTGAATACTACCGGCAATATTTGTCCATATTCATCTCGTCCTGTTTTCAAAATAGAATAAGCGTTATAACCCAAAGCCGCCTCATCCGGCGTCAATCCCGGCGGATTTCCCCCTAAATTCCACAACCTCAAAATAGCGGATATAAATAAAATAACTACCAAAAATAACTTAATTTTCATAAATTTCAAACGCAGTGGTGTCATCCAGGAAATTAATGGTTTTAAGCTTTGTCCATCCCTCAGGAACGTTTCTAACACTTGTTACAAGTAAGCAATGGACTGGAATCTCGTCTGTTTCAACTAGTTTTAGCAACTCTGGATCAGAACACTTAACCACGACTTTACTTTCAAGCGTAAAGTCGTATCGATCACCTTCAACAATCTGCCAATCGTTGACAAAATAAAACTTGTCAAATCTGTCTACCCACCACCAGTTTGATTGGTAAAACCGGTTCAAGTTCGGATCATTTCGATACTTTCCAGGATTCCATGGCCAGTAAAATAACAGAAACTCATGCGGTTCACCATATTTTTTGGAAATAATTATTTTGTCGTATTTGTCGTGGTTTTCTTTAACATAATTTATCACTTCTTTATACCCATACTGCCAACTCCATGAATACTCACTGCGATACTTTCCGAAATATACTCCAAAATAGCTCTCTAGTGAAATAAATAGCAAAAGACAATAAGCAATAAACAAAACAGGGCGTAACCTAGTAACCAAAAAATTGATACCAATAGAGGATAAAATCATCGGTACAGGCAAAATAACTATGGATCGCAAAACGTGAGGAGCCTCTCGAGTCAAACTTGATGGGATGGGAGCCAAAATTAACCAGAATAAGATCAGTTTTGCATATTTATATTTATATAATCTAGTCAACAAAAGTACAATGCCCAAATAAAAAAACGGTAAATTAACTAAGTGCATAATCCCGAGGTTGGGAATACTAAACTGATAATTGCTTCCACCGGCAAAAAACAAAAAGCTCGGGTTAAAGTGGGAAACGTAGTTTTTTGCAAATTCCGATACAAAAAATGTAACTTTATTACACTGAATTCTTGGGCATCCGTTACTTCGCGCTTCATTTATTTTGGCTATAGCTCCAGAATCTAGAATCTCTACTTCGCCATATCGAGCTTGACCGACGGGGTGGGTAAGCTGCCAAAACATCGGGACAAAAAGTAATATTGCAATGAACAATGAACAAATAATAATTAACTTATTACGCAGGTAGAGCCGCAACAAATCTTTCCTAAACACCAAAATCAACGAAAACACAAAAAGTGGTGTGAATACTCTTGCGGAATTGTAGGACCAAACGGATAAACCAAAAAAAAGAGGGGCAAATAACAAATAGTTCACAGTTCTTAGCCCTTTTAGAAAAAAATAGGTGCCGGAGATAACGAAAAAGGCGGCAACATCGGCCTCGAGGGCTATCCTGGAAGTGAACAAACTCCAAGGCTCGATGGCCATTAAGAACGCGGAAAGTGTTGCCAGTGACTGGTTTTTATTCCTAAACAACTCGTTTACAAGTAGATAAGTAAACAAAACACTTAATGTCCCGGCAATTACCGAAGGAAGTCGAACGGCAAACTCATTCAAACCAAAAACGGCAATACCCGGGATAGATAAATATACGTACGCCGGTAATTTATAATCGCCGTATGCTCGAAAAATCGTTGGAAAGCTTACTCCCCATTCATCTCTCCCCGTCTGAAGGATCGAGTAAGCGTTGTACCCAAGGCTCACTTCATCCCAATTAAGTGACGGTGGCGTGTTGTCTATTTGATAAATACGCAAAGAGAAAGCAAGCAGGATAATTAAAATCAGAAAAATATTATTCTTAATTCTTTGCATAATATGACGCCTTGCCTCCAACAATAACCAAAGCGACTTCTCCACCAGGATAATTGAAGGATTCAATAATCGGAATATTCGCGGGTAACTCATCGCGTCGAGCAACCAAATAATACTTCTTCTTTTGGAAAACAGTCCATAGTTTGACAAAACCTATGGCCGAGATAATTTCCAACGAGGGCATAACAAATGCTCCCCTGTTTGCGGCATAACCAACCCCCGTAGACATTGCTGCTGGGATAATCCCAAGCAAAACCCGCAATAAAAAGGAAATTATTAAAATCGATATAAGTACTAAGTATCGCTTCACCAATTAAATTATATCCCTTGAGGCTTGTTTCTGTCGAAAAATGAAAACTAATTTCCTGTAAAAAAGATAAACAATATAAGGTTTACCCCTCCCAATATCCATGGTAATAACCTATCACCATATTCAAAGATGGTTACCAAAAAGGCAATTCTTGGGTACCACCATAAATGATACAAAGGAAGTAATACTTAATACTGAATACAAGGTTCTACTATCTTGCTTTTTATATATTTTATATAAAGGCAAAATCATTGAAGCTCCAAACAGAAAGTAGCCCAATAGTTGGTATGTGAAAGGGCCGATTGTTATACTATCTGGACGTTCACGAATTCCAGTCAAGGCTGCCCAGATATTGAAAGCGTTAGCT
This sequence comes from Candidatus Woesebacteria bacterium RIFCSPHIGHO2_01_FULL_39_23, assembly GCA_001792305.1. Lineage (GTDB taxonomy): Bacteria > Patescibacteriota > Microgenomatia > UBA8517 > UBA8517 > 2-01-FULL-39-21. The sequence goes on along the minus strand of MGGH01000024.1, from coordinate 21,973 downwards.
GTAATCACATGAAGCTGTTGAGTAAACACTTTGTCTTTATAGATGCTAAATAACCATTCTTGTGGATTTTTCGGCGCAAATGGAAGTGTAAAAAGCATAATAGTTAAAAACGAGGCAACAATAGCATTTGAAATTTCAATGAATCTGTATTTCTGTTTCCAAACAACAACCACAAAAATCGGTAAAAATATCAGAAGCGAGGCTTTAACATATAAAGAGATTGCAAAAAGAAGCGTCGAAAAAAGTAATCTTCTTTTAAGTAATAGGTAAAAGGCTGCGATTACCAATAAGTTGACTGCGGAATCTGTCTGTCCCCAGACAGCCGAGTTTTACCAAATTACAGGATTAAACAAAAAGGAGAAAGCGAAAAGAAGCGCCAAATTTTTTCATAATTAGTTTTCGCAATCTGTGTTGGTATATTGAATCTTACACTTTAGCTTAGGATTAGTTCTAAATCCTTGCAATAGGGTTTCACCTAAGGGGTCTTGAATCTCAAATTCCTTTTTCAAAAAATGTTCTTCAACTTGCCCTTGCGAAATACTTAAGGTATCTCCGACAAGTATCTGATCCTTATAAATATCTGACTCCCAGTTTAAAGGACGAAGCTCCACATTGGCAAAGTAATAATTATGGTTATAGGGCAAAGCCGAATAGTAATTATTTTTAATTGTATCACCCGTTGATTTTTGGAAAATAACAGGGTCAATCTTAGTAAAGTAGGCTATTGTCGCATAAGCTGTCTTTAACCTCCCTTGGTCGATAACAAAATGTGTTTCCGGTTTTTGGATAATAATTTTCGAAAGCTCAACATATTGCTCTCCCCAATAGTAGCTCCTCTCTCCCGGAAAAAGAACAAAATATGACCGCCACAAAAATAATCCCGATAAAAAGAAAAGCAACAAAAGTATTAACCATCCAAATTTAGGTTTTAAAAACTCAAATGTTTTATTAATACCAATTCCAATTATCAAAAGTTGCGGGCCCAATAAGGGCATCGCGCGGTGTGTTGCAAAAGGGTCGTGTGTCAAAGCGGCAGGAATGGGCGTTATTAGGGCAGAGGTAATTAAAATCTTGGATAACTTCGACGATCGGTTTTTGAAAACGAAGTACCAACCTATAAAATAAGGCACCACCATCCATAAGTGAAAAACAGAAATCTCTGGTAATGACCGCTGCATATCAGGATCCGGTTTAAAGAAAAGTGCTTCGGGAGAAAAATAGTTAATGTATTGAGAAAAAAACTCGCGAATAAATACTAACAGCGGCAAACCTGCTGAAAACAGATCCCCTTTTTGAAAAAATGCTGGAGTAAAAAGCATTACTAAATGAGGAAGCTGAATAATGGCAGCACCAGCGATACCTAAAAGGAAATATTTTCTGTTAAATTTACCCGATAGGTGTTTTTTAAAAATTAGGGTCAAAACTATTGCCAAAAGCGGGGAAACAAAACGCTCGGTATAAGCAGCGTATGTTGATAAAGAAAAAATTATATAGGCCAGAAATATCAGTTTGGGTTTATTAAAACTTAAGTAAAAGCAGAACACCCCTAGAAAAAACAAGAAAAAACCCGTGGCAACTTCGTAGCCGATGCGTGAGTAAAAAAGTAGCCATGGGTTTGTGGCGGCAAATAGAGCAAAGAAAAATGATGTAATTTTATTCTTTGTAATTACATATATGAAAAAATAAAAAAGAAACACCGAAGAGATACCAGCCAAAGCGGATATAAATCTTGCCCCAAAAATATTGTCGCCGAATAAATATATAGATACCGAGGTCAAGTAAATATATAAAGGCTCATTGTAAGAGCCATAAAATCTAAAAAGTACGGGGTAGGATTTACCATATTCGTCTTTACCTGTTTCCAATATGGATAGGGCATTATAAGAATGCATCGATTCGTCGATATAAAATCCGGGCGGAACGCTGTCTAGTTTCCAAAAAAATAAAAATATACAAAATACCAACAGTATTAGAATAGACAATTTACTTAACATATTTATTTAGAGCTAAAATGCTTAACGAAACTATAAACGGAAATACTAGAGCAAATCCAACCGGTTCATTGGTATATGTAGCAGCAGAAGTAAATAATATAAAAATAAACAAAAGATAAAATCCTAAATGTTTTCCCGTCTTTATTGATAAATACAATCCGACTAATAATAGTGGAAACAATACGGGAGAAAACTTTTCATGTTCAGTTACACCTACTCTTTCTCTGGGATGGTTTGCGAAAAAATAATAATTAAAGTCTAGCGCCTCTCCCAAATTATTTCTAAATCTGTAAAAAGCAATTAATTCCTGTCTTTGTTCCAACCAGTGTGCAATTCTGGGGTTTGGATAAAGTCTCATTCGCTTTTCCATAAGATCTTTCTCTAATGGCGTAGTATCGACGAAAGAGTTCGGGTCAAACCACTTTATCTGAAAACTTGCTATAACAACTAATGAAAGTGATGAAATTATTAACAAATTCTTTCTGGGTTTATTACTTATCAAGAGACTAAATAAACTTAATGAAGCAACAATGCATAGCACGCCCAGCAGAAAATTTTTTTCAAATATCTTCCAAATCCAAGCGTTACCGAAGCAAATTAACAAAAATATCAAAACTTTTTTCACAAAACAATTTTATACCCAAAATACTTTAATTTGCATCCAAAATAGCTTTTTGGGGTATCATACTCAAGCTTACGAAGGTTGCAAACCTGAGTAAGATGAGTATACCACGAAGATATATGGGTATTTTATCATAAACTTGAACATATTGACTTTTTGTAAACAGGTAAAAAGCCGGTTCGCCGGATGGAATCAGTTAGGGGTTTTTCCCTAAGGTTCAACCACTAAATATGCCGGTTGAGCATTTGGATAACGGACAGTCGCTTTTATTGAAACATCGAGAGGAAATTCGCTTGGTTTTCCAACAAGTAAAATATCATCTCTTTGACTAAACAAATTCCAGTCAATGCTCCCGAAACTATATTTGCCTAATCTATAGCCTTCAAACTGATCGATATAGCTTACTTTTTCTTCATAAACCAGCCAACTTGCACTATAACGCTGATAATCTTTTGGATCCCATTTCTTATAAAAAGCGACCCATATCTGGGGAACCGAAACACTTCTGCTTATGCGTATTTCCTCATATTCGTCTTCTATCGTTGAAACGTATCGGATGGTTTCACGAGTTCCATGCTGCATGAAGGAGGAAGAATGAATTGGGGAGTGATAAATATAGTTTTCCAAAAAACTAGTGAAAGATATTGTCAATATTAACATAAGTGCACAATAGTATATCAGCCTTATAAATTTCGGTCTTTTGAACCTCGAAAAATACTCACCCAAGCTTAATGCACCATATGCGGATATTATTTGAATTGCAGGAATCATTACGACAACCCGATTTGCGGCATACCCCGGACCTTTAGTCAAGGCAGCGGGTATTGGCGAAACCAATATCCAAAAAAATATAAATTCTAACCATCTAATTCTTTTCCTTTTTGCCCAGACCAAAAGACAAGATATGAGGAAAAAAAGTTCAAAGAAATACATCACTCCAATCCCCGGAATCATTCCGTAGGTTGCCTCACCGGCCCCTTGGCTAAAAAGAAAAGTCGGTGATAGGTAGGAAAGATAATTATTAGTAAAAACTTTTAATACGTAATTTATCTTATTCGAAAAGATTCGAGACACGCCCTCAGGCATCCCCCCTAATATCGCTTCATATCTTTTATCGCTAACCGCAGCCCACTTGTCAGTCGGATTTGAAATAATAATATCGCTTCCCCTTTGCCCCGCACCCCAGAAAATACTTGAGGCAGAAATGGCAAAAAACAAAGCAAATGTAAAAAACCCAAGTTTATTTTTACCAACAAATTTTTTTAAGCCCCTAAAAAAGTTACCATTTAATCCGACAAAAAATATATATAAACCCAAAAAAATTACCGGAGTAACTAATCTAGCGGTATGATAGGAAAATAAATTCAACCCAAAAGATAAAGAGGCAACAAACATCCACTTCTTATTCTTCAGACCCTTAAGGTACAACCAAACTCCGAAAGGAATAAAAAAAGTTGTCAGGTTCGCCTCAAATGCACCACGCGACAAAGAGATGTGCCACGGAGAAAAAGCTAGTAGCAACGCTGCTAAAATAGCCAATTTTCTATCCTCTTTTTTGAACTCCCTAACCATCAAATAAGTTGCGATAACCGCTAAACCACCAAAAATCGCGTTAGGTAGCCTCACCGCAAATTCATTAAGACCAAAGACAGCAACTGTTGGAATTGCTAAATAAGAATAAAGCGGAAGCTTAAAATCACCAAATGACCTTAAAACCAAAGGAAACCTTTCACCCCATTGATCCTTACCAGTCTTTAGAAGTGAATACGCATCATAACCGAAAGAGGCTTCATCCTGAGTAAATCCTACTGGGTATTTATCAATACCAATCACCCTTACGGCAAATGCGAGGGCCACAATTAGTATAAGAATCAAATTTGCACCCAAATATCTTTTTTTAAACATAGACTATCTTCCAGTAAAAATGTAAAAAATAGGCTCGCCCGTAGGCGATGTGACCGTTTTAAAAAGATTTAGACTCGTTTCTCTAAATATCTGCGGGTTTGTTGCGTCTTTTTCCGCCGAAGCAACCACCAATGTTTCTGGATTAGCTAATCTTTCGATAGGCTTATCCAACTCCCCAAAATAAAACTTTTCACCTAATTTAAATCCATTAATACCGTCTACTATATTTTCGATATGAACATCGCCTTTAAATTCTTTTTGAAAAAGTTTCATATCATATCCATACCAAAATAAGAATCGCCCAAGTATTGGCTCGTAAGTGTTATTAAAATATATTCGTTTATAATCTGCATCGACCTCTTTTACATATGAAACTGTCTCTTTAAACCCATATTGCCAAAAACGCCAGCTTTCATTTTGCCAGATTACGAAATACCTATGGAAAAATCTTGTCACATCCAAAATCATCAACAAAACAAAAATTCCAAAAATAATTTTTCCCTTTTTACTTGAGGTTTCTTCTATTAAAAAATTAAATCCGAGACTAGACATAAAAATTAAAGGGGGTAACATCAAAATAAGTCTTGAGGCATGATACCCCCCATCCTTTGTCAAGGCCGATGGAAGAGGGGCCAATATCAACCAAGCTAAAATTACAAAGTAGCTTTTTTTATTTTTGTCTCTAACGAAATTGCCAAAAAATAACCACGCCCCCAAAAGAACTAATATCAAATCATAATGATACATCTGGCCAAATCCTTCAATACTCTGACGCATATTAGGGTCCCCTTCTGTAAAAAGAAAATTTGTTGAAAAGGCCTTAACGTAGTTTTTTGCAACAATCTCCGCCGCAATAGTTCTTTTGTTATAGAGAGCTCTCGTTAGAAGTGAATTTGACCATCTTCTCCTGTCAACAACCTCCTGCATTAACTTATCCTCGGGAATTGCCGATATAGAAGAAAATCTCTGTGATGATACTCCTTTAACAGTAAAAATTATATAAGGAATAAGTACTAATAATCCTATTACTCCTACTAATGTTAATCTCCAAAGTGAGTATTTAAATAATCTTTTTCGATAAATTACTATTAAAGAAAAAGCAAAAAGTGGGGTAAAAACTGTGGCGATAGCATATGAATAAAAGGTGAGTGTAAATAAAATACTCGAAAATATTAAATACTTATATTCTTTTAGTCCTTTAATAAAACAAAGTACTCCAGATATCAAAAATGGAAACAAAATGCCGGCATCATTTGCCTGGCGGCTGAAATTAAAATGCCAGGGTGAAAATATTAAAAATAACGTTGCAATAATTGCTATTTTTTTATTAAAAGCTTCTCTTACCAAAAAATAAAACAATATTATACTCACAATACCCAATAACATTGAGGGCATCCGAACTCCGATTTCATTAAGACCAAAAATATCTATGAAGGGAACATCTAAATAAAGCTGCATTGGTAAACGATATTCAGAGAATGAACGAAACATTATTGGAAATTTATTTCCAAGATAGTCCTTTCCAGTTGTCAAAATTGAGTAGGCCTGAAGCCCTACATCAACCTCATCCCCAAAAAGTTCAATAGGAACTTTATCCAATCTCCAGATCCTAAAGAAAATTCCAATCCCAACCAAAAAAATAACGATGATTCTAAATATTAATTTCATAACCAGTTTTCAAGCCAACCAGAAAAAATCATGATTTGCCAAAGAACTCCAGAATTATTAGATTTAAATTCTTGATGTTCAGACCAAATTCTATCAACTTTATCTCTTTCTAAAAATTCATTTAGCCTTTGGTTGGAAATCAACGAATAAGCAAGGTTTTTTAAATCTTTCCTTAACCATTTTTCAAGGGGTATCCCAAAACCTTTCTTTGGTCTTTTAGCTATTCCGGGTAGTTTATTTTCCAAAAGTTTCCTAAGTTGTATTTTGGTCCTCCATAAATTTACATGAGAATCTTTGGTCGAAAACGCGTAATCGACAACATCGTTATCTAGATAAGGGACTCTAACTTCCAAGGAGTTGTACATGGAGGCTCTATCCACTTTAAAGAAAAAATCATCAGGTAGATAGGTCTCTAAATCGATTACCTGTCCAGCTTTTGATGGATATAAATTTCCCCACGATTCCTTTCCAAAGTTAGCTTTCAAGTCAGGTTTCTTGTACAGATTATTTTCGCCCAAAAAAAATGTCCTCATCCAGTAAAGATGTCTTTCTTGTAAGTTTTCTTTTTTGAGTCCTGACAAAACTATCTTTGCCAATTTCTTCTTTTTATAATCTTTAAATGAAGTTGGGATCAGATTAACCAGCGAGTCCGGGAGCATTTCTACCAACCTAGTCAGAAAATCATATGAATAAGTTGGTAAAAAATCCAGATATTTCGCCAAAATATGTGCTTGATATGTAGGATATCCACCGAAAAGCTCATCTCCTCCATCGCCCGATAAAACAACCTTGACATACCTTCTCGCTAGTTTACTTACTTTAAAAGTGGGGAATAGAGACGCGTCCGCAAAAGGTTCATCAAGTTTAGAGCTAATTTCGTCAAATAAGTTAATAACGTCTTTTGAGGTAAATTCTTCGCTGTAATGCTCAGTACCTAGCCTTTTGGCAACATAGTGTGCATATTTTGATTCATCAAACCCCCGCTCAGAAAATCCTATTGAAAAGGATTTCAATTTTTCAAATTTTGAAATATAGTACGCAATTAAACTCGAGTCTAAGCCCCCGCTTAAAAATACCCCCACAGGTACATCAGCAATAAGTTGCTTCTCAATCGACCTTTCTAATAATGTGTCCAGAGATACTTTTCTTAAATCCTTTGTAAAATCTAGATCAAAGTATTTTTTTACTTTTAATCCTGTTTTATCAAATGTAAGATAGTGTCCTGGTTTTAGTTTGAAGACACCTGTGTAGATTGACTTATCGCCTAATATATACCCCAGATAAAAATAATAACTTAAGCCATCGCTATCAATTTCTTTCTTAAATCCTTTATGTCTTAAAATTGTTTTCGCCTCCGAACCAAATATCAACTTATTGCCGTAATGTGCATAATATAAAGGTTTTATTCCTCTTCTATCTCTTGCTATAAACAATTTCTGTTTCTTCTCGTCCCAAATAGCAAAAGCGAACATTCCATTCAACTTCTTAACCAAATTTTCTTTGTACTCTTCGTATAAGTGAACTATCACTTCCGTATCACTTCTAGTTTTTAATTTATGTCCCTTTTTAATTAAATCGTTGCGGAGGTTTTTATAGCCGTAAATTTCGCCATTGAATATTACCACCACACTTCCATCCTCATTTTTTATGGGTTGATCGCCAGTTTTTAGATCAATAATACTTAAACGTCTTATTCCAAGGTGAGCAATATTTGATTTGCTGTGGTATTCACCTGAAGAATCAGGGCCGCGATAGATAATCCCTTCGGCCATACTCCTAATAACCGATGGGTTTGTTTTTGAAGAAAAATCAACGTATCCTACAATCCCACACATTAAAACTTTTCCTTTGTCTTTATTTCATATATCGGCTTACCCTGTGAGCCAAAATAAGTTCTAACTTGAAGTTCCGCTAAAAGTCCCATCATAACAAATTGAACTCCCAAAAGTCCTAAAAATATTGCTATTAAAAAAAGTGGGTCTCTGTGAACAAAAACTCCCAAGAAAAGTTTACGATAGGAAACTGCCATAAGCGTCAAGCCGCTAAAAAAAATGCTTCCCAGGCCAACTGTCCCGAAAACGTAAGCAGGCTTAGTACCGTAAGAGCTCAAGAATTTAACAGTTATAATATCAATTATCGTTTTTATAATTCTTTCAAAACCGTACTTCGATTTACCTGCTACCCTTCCCCGGTGCTTTACTACAATTTCTCCAACCTTTGCACCCCTAAGGTAAATTAAAACTGGCATAATTCGATGAAGTTCTCCGTACAATTCTAAACCCTTGACAAATCTTTTTTTTACAACTCGAGCGCTGCAACCAACATCATGATATGGATAAGAAAAAACAATATTTATAATGCGATTTGCCACCCTTGAAAAAAAGCTTCTCAAATTAGCATCTTTCCTTTCTTTTCTCCATCCAAAGACGGCATCATACCCTTCATCTATTTTTTCAAAAAATCTTGGAATATCCTTCGGGTCATTCTGTAAATCAGCATCTAAAAAAAAGATATATTTACCCGTCGAATTATCAATCCCTGCTGCAATTGCCGCTGTCTGCCCGAAGTTTTTCCTCAAACTTATCAAAAGATATGAAATACTATCACCCCTGTTCGCAGAAATTTCCTTCTCAAGAATCTGATGGGATCTATCAGTACTGCCGTCATCCACAAAAATCACCTCGCAATTTATAGATAGCTGATTCAGAACTTTTTTAAGTTCGGTGTTTAATTTAACCAAATTCTCTTCTTCGTTCTTAAAAGGGATTATTACTGAAAGTCTAACGTTCTCCATTGTCAGTTATATTCTAAGTAAAAAGACTCCACGGGTCTACATTCATTTACAGTTTGTATTTTTATATTCTATTTTTTTACATTTTAACTCTGGATTGGTTTCATAACCAACGAAAACAAGTCTCTCTTGTGGGTCTTTTACCTCGAAAATCGAATCAAAAAGATGTTCCTGAACTTGCTGACTTGAGAAAGTTAACTCATCACCCACCAAAATCTGTTTATTATAAATGTCTTCCTCCTAAAAAATATTTCTGGTCTCAATATTGGCAAATTTATAATATTAAACATTACCTTCCAAATCCATAAGTTTCCAATTAGAACTACTATTTCAAACACATTAGATAAGTTCACTTGGGTATTAATATTATATTTTGACCGAATCTTTTAGATTCTTGGTAGTTTTCTAAAATGTAATTATGAACCGGAGGCAGACTATCGGGACTTAGACTTCCAAAATTCATATTAGGATTGTAAACAACAAATTTGGGTTTATTCATTTTTAACTCATCAATCATCTTCTCCTGGTGGCCCCCTGCAATAAAAGCGTAAGGAGCATCAAAAGAGGTAACATTTTTGCTATCCGTCAAAAAATACAACTCCGGCATCCAAGGAAAAACAAATATACCGCCGTCTTTAGGTACATTCTCCTGAACATAACTTATTAAATCGTTTCTTTCTTTATTAAGCGTCTTATCCTCTTCAAAAATTATTCCTCCCCTCTCTGTCTCATATTCTTGATAAGCACCGATAGCATCGCCATAAGTCTGAAATTTGTATATAATACTCGATAAGTAATATTTTGCGTGGTTGCCCACAAATAACATTAAGAAAACCGCTGTCACCAAAACTTTAGAATGAATCTTTTGTGCCAGATTAATAGACTCTACAAAATAGAAAAAAAGTAAAACTGCTAATACAAGGACAAACAATAAATGGTAGTAATCAGATCGGCCCAAAGTCGACCTAGACAGGAAAAATCCAAAAATTGTAATTGTAAACGATAATTTGTCAGTCGGGTTTATATTTTTCCCTACAAATTTTTTATAAAAAAACAATATTAGTACCCCAGCGAATGAAAATTGCACCAAAAACCAATAAAAGGCGGTTGTACTTAAATATTCATAAAAAATATGCCAATAAAAAAAGGCTAGTTCTATCGGTCTTTCAACAGGAATATTAAAATATCCATAAGAAAAAGCCCCAGCATAATCCGTCACCTGCCGCAAAAAAGGCAAAAGTGCGTTGTTTGCACCTAGGTAAGAAATAGTTGGAACTGCAACCAGAAGTATTCCCCCCGAAAAATAAATTAGTAATCTAAGTCTATTTTTGGCCAAAAAGAAAATATATATTAAAATTGCAAAAAGTACCGAAATACCAACCTCTGTGCTTACAAATAGCGCTATAACTGAAACTATTCCCGACAAGAAGACATTTCTATAACGGGTATTTTGTATAGAGCCCAAATAGAACAATAATATTGCCAATAAACCCAGTCCGAGCCTTATTTCAATATTATTTTTCACCTCTCCTCCCGTTAAACTAAAAATAGTAAGTACAGCAGATATTTTCAAAAATCCGCTTTTTATCAACTTGTCCGCCACCAATGCAATAGCCGTTAATCCTAAAATATATAAAATGTGGAAATAGGCTCTTACATAAAATATAGAAAATGAAGTCAACTTTGTAAAAACATATAATAACCACGTTAAAAACGGCGGATGATAAGCATAAAAATCCCTATATATAATCTCTCCGTTTACCAGTCTCTGAAGCCACCCTAACCAGAAACCTTCCACTACGCTATCAAATTTTCCTACATAAAAAAGGGGGTTATATAAAACCACAAAAACGATACAAATAAGGTATAAATTGTAGGATAAATTTCTTAACTTCACAACATTCCTGGTAAAAAGAACAATTAATATGGTGCATAGCGTTATTAATGAAATTATTAATTTATCCTCATGAAATAAAATATTTATAGTTAACAGTAAATGTATCGGATTATTTACAAATTTAGGAAATCTTTCTGATAGCAATAAGTATACAAATGGCAAAATTACTAAAATAAATAAATTATTAGTAAAGGCACTGTCTAAAAAAAGTTAAATCGACAAACCAACTAAAAAACCGTTAATCATAGTTTTATAGCAAATTTTCAATTCATTTGTTATGTTTAATAACTTGAATGAAAGCCAATATAAAATATTAAATAAGGCAAATATGCCAATTAACACCTTTGCTGAATGGGTAGAAAAATGAGTACTTAGAAATAGAATAAGACAGACGAGAAGATATAGAAAACCGTATATTTCTTGTTGCTTTTGGTTAATATCCCTATTTAATTTTTTTTGAAGAAAATTTATGACAAAGAAAACGAAAATTGTGAAAATAAAAAAAATTACCCATTCAAAAAAATCGTAAACTTTAAGTTTCGCTAAATCCTCGGTAACAGAAGGAATTTCAGTGGATATGAATAGTTTATAAGGAATAAAATTAATCAATTTATCCAATATCAGTTTCGTAATTGACTTTCCTATTAGGATGGCCGAAATTAAGTAGATTATCTTTTCTCTCTCCATATGTATAGCTCTCCCAAAACAAAATGCCAGATTCTATAGTTGAAAATTCTTGAGTTTATTATACCTGAAAAGTATAGTCAAAAGACCCCTTTGTGCAAATTTTTCTCTTCGTTGTAACAAGGAATAATAACAGAAAGAAAAAGAATGATTCCTCCAATTTTACCAGTTTTGAAGATTTTTTACTTCTGATTGAAACTTTCTAAAGATTAAGTGTATCATTCAAATGAAATATGGCGAGAGCTTACTTTCATCAAAAAGGTTATTCTCATTTAGTCGTCTTGGGTATTGTTGGTTTAATCCTGGTTGTGGCTGTATTAAGAGTTTCTAATTCTATTTCACCCCGATCCACTTCATTACCAGAAAGCCCTGCTACCGTCATACCTTCAGTCAGTTCACCTACTCCTGGTCTGAAACCCTCCCCAAAGAACACCCCAACTGCCAAACCAGTCTCCAACTCGAAAACACCCTCCCCAACTACAAATAACAACGCTCAGCAAGGAATTAACAACACCGCAAGTACAAGCACACCAAAACCTACGTCTGTAAGTCTGACACCAACCCCAACGTCAACACCCACTCCCACTACTCAAACCTATCAAAACGGGCCAATATCAGCCACAGTCACATGCGCAGAATCTCATGGCGGGCTTAATAAGCACATCGATCTGGTAATATCAGCGTCCGGTATTGATACGAAACCAAATGGAGCCTGGACTTACATAAGAATTAACGATGCAGGTAAAAATATTTATCTTGCTTATGACAGTAAAGACTCAAGTTATTCTGGGTATAATGGCGTAACGATCCATAAACAAATTTATTCGATCAGAAACGCTGATTTGCTAGTTTTGGAATCTGGTAAAACATACACAGCCAAAGTGTCCCAAGGTGGGTATACAACTGGGGACCCAACGGGTGCTCTTGGAAGTACTCTTGCTGAGGTTTCCTTTGCACCAAACTGCTCTTTTTGATGAAGTATCAAAAAATAGGGTTAATAACACTCGGTGTATTGTAGTTTTTAATTATAAAAAACCTCCAAATAATTGGTAGGTGAACTTCTGACAGTCTCGTCGATGGCCCTAAAGTGCAAGAAGGAACATTCTCGCATCGTATACTAAAAGCGTTATAAATATACTTCGTGTTAAAAAACACCCCAAGAGCAAACAAAAGGACAATAACAACCTTCGATAGTTTTAGCATCCAATTCTTTTTGAACAACAGATGACCTAAAGAAGGTAATAGAGCTAAAGCATAGGTTGCCCGAAAAACATTTGGAGGTGTTGTTGAACGAAAGTCATTTTTTAATAAATATCTGGACGACAACAGCAACCCGACTAATAAAGCAGTGGTAATAAAGTTTGGATTCTTGTATAACTTGACGAATCCCAGTGCTCCGAAAACCGATAGAATAGGGAAAATTGGATATCGATACCAAGGCAGCAAATCTTGCTCTGTTCCAGAGAATACAACCACAAGAAGCCAGTACACAAGAAAAAAAGTTAATAAACTTATAACCCTTGGTTTATTTTTATTAAACAGAAAATATATCGCTGAAAACAGACAGAATATATACCAACCATCATAAAGTAAATAGATATCGTGAGCGGGAGTTGTAAAAATATAACTTAATCCACTCCATCCAGCAAAGCGTGTGGACTGAATATTTAATATTCGAAGGAATAACTCCCAATTATAATGATATCCGTAAACAAAAAATGCAAAAATCCCAGCAAGTAAAATAACAAAAATTACAATTAGATCCTGCCATCGTCTTTTTTTAACTATGAAAAACATATACAGGGGTGCAAAGAAAAACCCCGTCGGCTTCATAAGTCCTAATAAAACAGAAATACATCCAAAGAGGATTGCGTACTTCAATGTCGGCCGATCCAAGTAACGTTTAACAAGAAGGATACTTCCAATAAAAGCAAGAGCGAAAACATTTTCTGGAACTGATAGCCTTGAGCCAAAAACAATAATGGGTGAGGTTCCGTAAAAAACCGTAGCTAAAATACCTACCCAGTAATTAAAAAACTTTTGGGCTATATAAAATACTAAAGCCATTGTGAGAAGCGATATTAATACGGAAGGTACTCGTGTGTGGGCAGAGGGCAAAACACCGTCTCTTGAGTCTCCAAATAAATGTGCTGCCCCCCCAGATAACAACGAGTAAAGTGGGGGTTGATCCAACCAAGGTTTATATAACTTCGCAGGCAAATACAAGCCTGCCTTGTCACCCACAATTCCATCGAAAACCAAGCTGCTCTCGGGATAATCTAGTGTAGACCATGAAACTGGAACCCCTGTCTCAATCAAATTAATACCCGCCCATCCGAAAGCCAATTCCTCTGCGTGTGCAGGACCCGGCCAGCGTTCGTACTCGTGAAGCTTAATAATTGCCAAAAATATAAAAATAAAGAAAAATATAATATATTTTTTGTTAATAAATTTAAGTAATTTCATATCCAGCAAGTTAAATTTTCATTAATTAACTTTTCTCCACACCGCAGCAACTTTCTGACTTGCCCAAGTAATAAAAAATATTATGTTGTGTACTATAATTCCATGGTAAATTTTACTTGAGGGAATAAGTCTCCGCCACTGGTTTCGTGTATCTAGAATTTTCCTGCCACTTGCGCCATGGTAATGCATCACTTCTGCTTTTGGTAGATAATAAGTTTTAAGGCCATTTTGCCTCACGCGTCTACAGTAGTCTAGGTCCTCAAAATACATAAAATATCGCTCGTCAAGAAGGCCAACTTTATTAAAAGCTTCTGGAGTTATCAAAAAGGCTGCTCCCACAACCGCTTCAACTTCGTGAGCTTCATTACCACCTGGAGCATATTTTTCAAGTAACCCCTTCTTACCCAACCAATACTGTTTTATTGCACGGCCTATTGTTGGAAATCTAAAAACTGAACCCTGAACACTACCGTCTGGGTTAAGTAGTCTGGGTGCAATTACTCCTGCCTCGCTTTTACTTTTTGCAAATTCATAAAGTCTGTCGATCGTGTATTTTTTGACCCGGGTGTCGGAATTAAGTAAGACTATATATTTTCCTTTGGCTTTTCTTATTCCTTGGTTATTGGCTTTTGCAAAACCTAAATTCGAATCGTTCTTAATGATTTTTACGCCATAGTTTACAAAATCAGAAGTTTCAATCTTTTCGCTAGACCCATTATCAACAACAATAATCTCGTACTTTATCTTTGGTTTGGAAATGGTTATAGACTCTACACAATTAAGGATAAGCTTTTTTGTATTAAAGTTGACGATTATTATTGATAAGTCCATTTTGATAATATTTCCTCATCCGCCACACGGCTTTCTTTTACTTCTATGCGTCTTTTATTAATAATTAAGGTTAGTTTTATCATCGCAGCAAAAATTATTCTAATATAACCAGGGTGCATAAGTGTTCGTTTAATTAAACCAAAGACGTGTTGCCTGAAAAGATACCGGCTTGTTATATTTTTCCATATGACCAAGAGTTGATTTCTTTCTTTTGTAAAATTAGTATAAGATTTATTGAGTAACTTTGACGTTGATTCGTGTTCGTGGTAAACAAGAGAATCTGGTTCCCAAAGTAATTTATATCCTCTTTTCATTGCTCTGTAACTTATGTCAAAATCTTCCCAGTAAAAAGGCGCAAGCAAGCTTTCGTCAAATCCTCCTAATTTTTGCCAAAAACTTTTCCTAAATATTCCGCTTCCTCCGCTTACCCAAAAGGTATTCTGAAGCTTATTGTTTTCCACGCCTCGAGCAATGTCTATAAACCCCTGTTTAAAATAACCAATTGATGGGCCTTCACCTTTCTCGTGCAATCCTACACCAAAGACATTCCTTTCTTTGAAGTGCTTAGTCGGTTTGACTAAGAAATTATTTGTTACACGAACATCGTTATTCAAAAGACAGATTAAATCTTCCTTTGAAACTTTTACACCGCGATTAACTGCAACTAAGAAACCTAAGTTTTTTTGAATTTTAACTATCTTCAGTACTGGGTTGCCTAAACCCTCAAGATACGTAACTGAACCATCTCTTGAACCGTTATCAACAACTATAATTTCGGCAATTGAATTCTTTTGGATTTTTACAGCCTCGAGAAGATAGGGAATATTAATCTTGAGCAAACTTTCTCCGTTCCAATTTGGAATAATTACTGAAACCTTCATATCTTCCTTGCTTTTTCAAAAAAATAATATAAGAATAACACGACTAAACCTGAAAATAGCAGGTATTTACCTATTGTAAAAGATTTTGGCTCGTATACAAAACTAACCTCATGTTTGCCTTGATTCAATTTAATAGACTGGAACAAATAATTCGCCTTTTTAATTTCCTCCTTCCTGCTATCAACATAAGCTATCCAACCAGGATAAAAAGTTTCTGATAAAAATAAATATCCGTCTTTTTCCAGTTCGACTGTAATATCAAATCTGTTTTTTAGCTGTTTAAAATTGTTTATTTTGTATTTTAGATCATCCGGTTTTAATATTAATTCTTCGTATTTTTGGCTAAAATTTGTCGTAACCCAAACTCTTGGAAGTACATTTCTATTTTCAAAAACATCAATCCTGCCTTCGTCAAACACCTTTTTATACCTTGTTTCATCCAATCCTCTTGCGTACTCACCTTTTTGAGAGGGATCTCCATACATATTCTTCTTGTAATCAACAACATACTTTACACTTGCATAATCTAGTAGTTCAGAATCAAAATAATGAATAATCCCATACCTTCTGCTCAAATTCTCTTTTGTGCCGAAATTTACTAATGAGATCCACTCCGCATTAATTCTGGGATAAATAGGATCGTAACCTTCGGGCGATCTCAAATTGTATGGCATGTGCAAATTAAGCGGGATGCCACCTGCAAATCGCCACGAACCCAAATTTTTTTGGAGAAATTCTAAGATTTCGGTACTTGGAAAAACAAAGTCTCTGGGTGAAAAGGGCGTGTTTTTTCTTGCATACCAGAACATCTCCAATGCCGCTAACACTATCAGCAAATACACACCAATTTTTTTGTAACGAGAGAAAATATAAACAAGAGCAAGTACAAATGAGGCTGGTAACATATTCTTAAGCGCTACAGTTAGATTTATTGCTTGTTCAGGAAACTTTACGATTGCGGAAACAATAAATACAACCGTCACAAGAGTTACAGCTATCAATATTATCGGAATTTTTGAGAAGTTAGATTTTTTAATCTTTAGCCACTTATTAAAACCGTACGAGGCCAGTACGGCCAAAGAAAAATCAGCAATAAACAAAAGCCTGCTTGCAGAACTTGTTGATAAGCCAGGAATTTTAAGTAAGTAGGGTAGGAATGCGGTGGGAAAAGGAAAGAGAAAAATTATTGTCAGAAAAAAGGTTGCCACGAAAAATATTTCATGTTTTATTCTCTTAGTAAAGATTGAATAAAGAGCAAATACTAAAGCCACAACTCCAACAAATCCCATATATTCATGAAATCCAAATTTACCCCAGTAATTACCTGTAACGACATTTCCAAAAAAGTCAGGCCAAATAAAATTAACGATTTTTTCCCAATGTAGTATTCCGAAAAAATACTCCCTTATATAAGTGTCGTCCGCTCTTATCGAGTTAACATAAAGCTCAATTGTTGGGATCAACTGCACAGAAGCTAGTGAAACCCCAATCAAAAAACCAAATATCGCCCTTAATAAAAATTTTATGTTTCTTGATATGAAAAGCGAAAAAGCAAAGTAAAATATACTAATGTACAAAGGAATTTGAAAATCACCTGCGGTAAAAATAAAAAAATATATTAGAGAGATTGCTATTAAAGAATAAGCATTTTCTTTTAAAATTAATAAAAAATACAGCAGAAGTGGAAGCCACAAACCAGCTTGCCCACCTGTGTTAAACTCTAACCAAGCGATCATGTAACCACTGAAAGCAAACGCAATTGACCCCAAAAAACTAGCCCTTGTATCCAAATCCAACTTTTTTAAAAATAAATACATGAATACAGCCGCTAAAAATGATTGCGCCATGACCAAGATATTCCATGAATCGATGTTATTAAACAACCAATACACAGCATTCATTGGATAAAGGGTGCTTGAATGAAGAGTTGCTAAAAACGGCGTTCCGTTCAAGATATAAGGATTCCACAAAGGAATTATTAGGTTTCTCCAAAATTCACCAACAAGGCTTCTCCATGGAAAAAATTGGGAAAAACTATCAGTTATCTCAAGGTTTTTTATCGGAACACCTGCTGGATAGCCACCCCAGGCAACTTCTGTCCATGGAACATGCGCTCCAACCAGTGCATCAACTGGAAGAGCAACTTTTCCCTGAAACAAGACGGGAAAATAAAAAAGTATGCAAAAAACAAAAAGAAGTCCTAAATATTTCTCTTTAGCTAATAAGGTCAATAATTTCTTTTTTAAATCTTTCATAGGAATATTTTACAGAATCCCTTTTTGCTATATTGGCCATGTTTTTTAGCTTATATTTGTCATTAATAAGTTCCGAGGTTTTGTTTCTGAGATCCTCTTCAAAGCGCCAGAGAAAACCATTTTTCCCGTTATTTACTATCTCTTTATGTCCGCCTGCTTCAAAAATAATCGGCACCGCTTCGCTTGCCATAGCTTCCACAACCGTTATTCCAAAATGTTCTGTTCTTTCTGGTGATCTCTGTTCGTTGACACCAAATCCTGCTGCAGACCAAAAAATTCGCGCTTTAGAATAAAGATTAACAATCTCTTTAAAGTTTGGATTTTCCAAAATGCTGATCGGGTAATTACGCGACTCCTCTATTAATTTATCCGTATTTTTCGTTCTTCCAACATCACTGGCACCAGCAAGAATCAACTCCCAATCTTTAATACCCAGATCTACCATTTTCATAAAATTCTTGACTAGTATGTCCTGCCGTTTGGCTTGCCCAAGCTCTGAAAATCTACCCACATACAAAATCAACTTTTCCTTTCTTCGCGATCTAAATCTTTCAATGTCGATGGGTGGGTATATAACAATACTCTCTTTTGGATACTCTCTATCAACCCACTTTTTTGTAAAATACGAATTAACTACCACCTTCTTTATCCTAATAAACTTCATTCTGTTAATTAGACTTTTTCCATCGACATTGTAAAAAGGTCTTTGAAAGTGAAAAATATTGCGTCTGGCAAAAAGGATGGGGACTGAACCATCAGAGAGCCAAAACATTAGATCATAGCCATCACCTCTTTTGACACTCTGAGTGATTTTTGCTTTTCCCAAGTCAAAACCAAACCTTTCTTTTACCTTTTGTGTCAAATCTTCGTCTTTTGCCTCAATATCTACATTCCAACCCTCCTCAAGCAATACCCTCGCCACAGAAAGTACGTACCTTTCTCCCCCACCGAGAGTATCTAAGTAAGGACTATAAATTGCTGCCTTCATTATGTCTTTTCACTTGTAATTCCCACAGCTTCGCGTAACTAACAAAACGACTGAAAATTTGGTAAACTGCATAAATTGTCCCCTCAAACCCATCTATAAAAGCTCTTTGTTTCACCCCTCTTAACCAAAACTCCCTAAAAACTGCGGTGGTAAACCTTATTATGTTCATGGGGGGATGACCAGCTTCAAACATTAATTTAGCTTCGGCTTCAGACCATTTGTTTGTTTTATCAACCATCTCGGCCATAGTCATATTTTTGAAATGCGTCATTGGATTAATCAGGTGGCCAAGAATTCCCCTAAAAATGGGTTCTTCATGAAGTTCACCTTCCCATTTTTCGAAACTGTCTTTCTTAAATAATCTTTTATTATAATCCGGCCACCATCCGCCATGTTTAAATTCTTTACCGAAAATTATATTTTTTCTAGGTATTGCATATGCAGAATTTGACATTTGTAATTTTTCATCGGTAATTATTTTTAGTATTTCACTACGAAGCAGCGGCGTTATTCTTTCATCCGCGTCTAAAAAAAGCACCCATTCCCCATGGGCAAATTTTAAACCGAAGTTACGTCGATCTGAATAATTACCTTTTGCGTATTTATAAATATTAACTTTAAATTCTCTCGCAATTTCTACCGTTCTGTCACTCGAATTATTATCTATTACGATTACTTCATCCACCCAATTGACGGATTCCAAACAATCCTTGATTACAACTTCTTCATTTTTCGCAGGTATTATCACGCTTAATTTTGCCATGAGCCCTTTCCAAACCTCCTCAAATAAAAATCAATAGCTCCTTTCCTATACCACTCACGCCTTTTTAAAATAAATTTCACACTCTCTCGGACTATTGCAACTTTTGCCCTTAGTGGTGCATAGCACATTCCAAATAGCAACCTGTTTCTTGTTATAAAATAGTCATTAAGCTCACTACCAACTGCGGAACTCTGAGCAATTTTATGCCACAGCTTTGCGCCGGGTGTATATAAAACTTTCCACCCAGCTCTCTTCATTCTTTGCGACAAATCAGCATCTTCCAAATACATAAAATATCTTTCATCAAACATGCCAACTTGTTTTACTGCACGAGCACTCAAAAACATGCACGTCCCGGTTGCAAAGTCAATCTCGCGATCACTTTCAAACCGTCCACGATCCACTTCATCAACTCCGAAATTAGTAGCATAAACATTATCCCAATCAATTTCTCCCCCTGCATACCAAACAACTTTCCCGAGATCTTCGCTCTTATATCTACTTTTATGAAACTCAAAACCTTTTGCAAAATAAATCTTTGGAGACAAAATACCTGCACCAGGGTAATTCTTAGATGATTTGATGAATTGATTCATCAAATCACTATCTAATAAAGTATCGTTGTTTAAGACCATCACATAATCAGCCTCGCGTTCAAGGGCGTATTTTATTCCAATATTATTTCCGCCGGCGTAACCTAAGTTCGAATTGTTTACAATCAATTCGAACCTGAAATTGGTGATGCGTGGTAGATTTATGAATTCCTTAATTAACCTAACTGAATCGTCTGTTGAAGCGTTGTCGACAACTATAATTGATAATCGAAAATCAGTTATTAATAATTTCTTGATTGACTTTAGGCAATCAAGAGTATCTTGCGCTCTATTCCAATTCAAAATTACAATAAAGACATTCTTCATCGTAAAAAAAATTTTCTATAAATTTTTAGTATTAGTTTTCTGGGGGCCGAGGCAGACTTAAGAAATGAATTTATTACCCACCAATCGAATTCTCTCCTATGTTTTTTAACAATCTTAAAAAGATCTTCCGGCACTACATCTACTTCTTTAAACTTAGACACCTGCCAAAGTTTTAAGTACAGTACAAACTCTGATATCGCTTGAAGTGAGGCGACAACCAATCCATGGAGACCGTCTTTGTAGCCAAATCCTGCAAAGTATCTACTTAAAAATTCACTCGTAGGCTTAGCCAACAAGTCCTGCCATTTAAATTTATAACCTTCACTTTTCAAGGTCACTGCTTGGATAGTTGTGTATCTACCCATCCTTTCCAAATATTCCTCGATTGAACCGTAGTGATGGTGGACAAGCGCCAAATCTTGATTGATCGGAATCTCCATACCACGGCCAAGAGTTACAGGAGGAACGTGAATCTCGTCGCTCCAAGAAACTTCTCCTTTTTTAAAAAATCGCACATTATAGTCTGGCCACCAACGCGAGTGCTTCATCCATTTACCGAAAATGATATTCTTTCTTGGAACCAAAACGTAGTTTACCAAATCGCTTTTAACTACTCCTTTTAGCTTTTTAGCAAGACTGCCTTGAAGTTCTTCATCGGGGTCTAAAATTAACACCCAGTCGAGTTTTGCTTTTTGTATACCAAAGTTACGTAACCGCTCCACGTAGTTTACAAATTCATGGCTAAAGAGAACCGCATTAAATTTTTTTGCAATTTTACTAATCTCTTCGGATTTACCGTTAACTACAACGACAACCTCATCCGTAAAACCAGACACTGAACTGATACATTTTTCCAAGTTGTTTAAGCTGTCATACCCCGGAGTAAAAGTAACAACTGTACTAATTTTATTCACTGTCTAAATTTTAACACGAAATCGATGATTCTAAATAAAATAGCCAAAACTTGGTATAATCCCAATTATGAAAGGTATAAAACAACCTGAAACAGTTGTATCTGAATGGCTCAAAATTCTTAACACTAAAGGAAGAAATAAAGCCGACGAGCATTGGGTAAGACATATCTTGCCAACTCTACCCAAAAATAAAGATCTTTATAAAAAATTTAGTAAAATCATCGTTCCACTTGGTCGAGCAGTTGACAAACTCGCTCTTCTTATCCAAACAGTAGAAGCCGATGAATATCACTTCTTAGTAGGAACAAAAGAGAGTTTCGATTCTTTAGACACTCTAACCAAACTTACTTATTTAAAACCTTCCATGATTAGGGTACATAAAGTAGTTATAAAC
>MGGH01000023.1 GCA_001792305.1 Candidatus Woesebacteria bacterium RIFCSPHIGHO2_01_FULL_39_23 | reverse complement strand
AACGGTTAATTATCTTTTCCACTAATACATTTTGGTAAACAGGATCAGGATTAATTACCTTTTTAATCTTTAATTTTCTTCTTGGCATATCTATTTAAACCGCAGCGGGTGCTTGCGCTACTCTTGTACCTCCCACTTCTTTTTTGGCTCCATATCTACTTCTTGACGTCTTTCTCCCTACAACACCAGTCATATCGAATTTACCTCGCACCACCTGATACTTGACTCCTGCCAAATCTTTGACTCTTCCAGCCCGAACCATAACAATCGCGTGTTCAGCCAACTCATGCCCTTCGCCCGGAATGTAAGCTGTCACCTCCTGCTTATTTGAAAGCCTAACACGAGCGACTTTACGTAGAGCGGAGTTCGGCTTTCTTGGAGTCATTGTACGGACGGCCAAAACTACACCCCGTTTAAAAGGTGAGTCTGCTTCCTCATAAATCCGGTCTTTTGCGTTGAACCATTTTTTCAACGCCGCACTTCTCGTCTTTTTGACAATTTTTTTTCTTCCTTTTCGAACTAATTGGGAAAACGTCGGCATATTTTTACGATTTTAGCTTATAAGACAATCTCTGGCAAGGTAGCACGCTCAATATCAACTGGGATACGCCTTCCAATAATCACATTTTCCTTTAATCCAATTAGCCTGTCTACTTTGCCGAGAAGAGCAGCAGTGGTTAAAATATCAGTTGTCTGCTCGAATGAAGCCGCTGAAAGCCAGCTTTCAGTAAACAAAGCTCTCTTGGTTATCCCAAGAATTACCTGCTGTGCACTTGCAGGTTCCCCACCTGCGGCCAAGACTTTTTCGTTCTCCTCCTCAAATTTCGATTTTTCAACGAGCTCTCCCGGCAAAAGCATAGTATCCCCCGGAGTAACAATTTTTACCTCATCGCTCATCTTCCTAACTATCACCTCAAAATGCCGATCATTTATTGGAATTCCCTGAGACTCATACACCTTTTGAAGCTCGTTTACCAAGTAAATCTGGGCTTCTCTTAAACCTCTAATAGTAAGTATTTCTTTAATATCCAAAGATCCTGAAGCAATCTGCGTACCTGCGTCTATCAACTGACCATCTTCAACTATTACTTTGTTTGTTTTGGGTATCAGATATTGTCTCTCTTCTTTGGGTTTAATATTTACGGAAAAGACTTTTACTACCCAACCCTCGTCTGTCTCAACAACTGTAACTTTACCGGGAATTTCAGATAGGGGAGACAGAACTTTTGGTACACGGGACTCAAAAAGCTCCTCGACCCTCGGTAAACCTTGAGTAACATCCACCCCCACAACTCCACCTGAGTGTTTGGTTTTGAGGGTAAGCTGAGTTCCCGGCTCTCCGATCGACTGCGCGGCAACAACCCCCACAGGCACACCTACCTCAATTACCTGTCTATTGGACAAATCCCACCCATAACACTTTGTGCATACCCCATAACGGGTGGCGCACATCAGAGGTGAACGGATACGAAGAGACTCTACTTGGGCTTTTTCAATTCTAGCTATTTTCTCTTCATTTATAATCTCGTTCTTTTTAACTATTACATTTCCTTTTTTGTCTTTGACATCATCTGCTGCAAATCTTCCTATAATTCTTTTAGTAAAGATGTTAGGTCTTATTAATCGTTCAATTACAAGTCCGTCTTTGGTACCGCAATCAACTTTGCGTATCAAAACATCATGGGCTACATCAACCAATCTCCTGGTAAGGTACCCAGCGTCAGCTGTTTTAATTGCGGTGTCGGTTAATCCCTTTCTTGACCCTCGACCAGAAGTGACGTACTCAAACACAGAAAGTCCCTCACGAAAGTTACTTTTTATAGGAAGGTCAACTATCTTACCCAAAGGGTCAACGACTAATCCTCGCATTCCAGAGATTTGCTTTATCTGGTCTCTTGAAGTTCGCCCTACTTTTGCGTCAATAACCAATCTTATTGATCCATTTGGATCAATTTTCTCCCATGTTTTGTCTGCAATCTCCTCAGTAGTTTCAATCCAAACTTCATGCGACAATCTTCTTTTCTCCTCGACAGTAATTAGTCCTTGATTGAAGTTATCTTCAATAGCTTCAACCTTCTTGTTTGCTGTTTCGATTATGTCTTTCTTTCCTTCAAGCATAGCCGCATCAAATATTCCAAAAGAAAGACCAGAAAGAGTTCCACCTGAAAACCCTAAGTCTTTAATAGCATCAACCAAATTAACCAACGAGTCGATATCTATCTCGTTAAATGCCTTTGTAAATATCTCCTTGATATGAGAAGAGCTAACACTTTCATTTACAAATCCAAAACCTGCTGGCAGAATCTGATTAAACATAATCCTGCCGACCGTGGTCTCTAAAACTACACCTCCTATCCTCACACTTATTTTCTGCCTAAGATCGATTTTTCCTGCCTGATAAGCAACAATTGCCTCATCACTATCAGAAAAAATAATATTCGAAGGCTCAATTCTATTGTCTTCTTTGGTAAAATAGTAAACACCCAAAGCCATTTCCTTAGAGGAGGGAGTGGTAATTGGCATTCCATCAGCAGGACGCAATAAATTAAACTTTGGAAGCATCAATGATTTCGCTTCCTCAATGGCTTTTTCGGACAAAGGCACGTGCACAGCCATCTGGTCACCGTCAAAGTCAGCGTTATAACCCGAGCAGACAGCCGGATGAAGCCTAATCGCGCTTCCCTCAATAAGCACAGGATAGAAGGCCTGAATACCAAGTTTATGCAGAGTTGGCGCGCGATTTAAAAGAACCGGGTGTTCACGGGTTATCTCCTCCAGAATATCAAACACCTCAGCCGGGCGTCTTTCGATCATATTCTTGGCACTTTTTACATTTGGTGCAATACCCCGAACAATCATCTCGTGAAGCACAAATGGCTTGAACATTTCAAGTGCCATTTCTTTAGGCAAACCACATTGATTAAGTTTAAGCTCTGGCCCGACTACAATTACGGATCGGCCAGAGTAATCAACCCTCTTACCAAGAAGGTTCTGTCGAAATCTTCCCTGCTTTCCTCGAAGCATATCTGAAAGAGATCTTAAAGCTTGCTTTCCGCGGCCACGCCTCGTGGCCTTTCTTTGCGAAGCGTCAATCAAAGAATCTACTGCTTCCTGAAGCATTCTTTTTTCGTTCCGAAGAATTATTTCAGGTGCACCCAAGCTCATCAGGTGCTTAAGCCTGTTATTACGGTTTATGACTCTCCTGTATAAATCATTGAGGTCACTTGTGGCAAATCTTCCACCAGATAACTGGACCATTGGCCGAAGATCGGGTGGTAAAACTGGCAAGACCTTGAGAATCATCCATGAAGGGTCTACCCTTGCATTTCTCACTCCGTCGATCAGTTTCAACCTTTTAGTAAGCTTTACATATTTACTATTTTTATTCTTTACCTCAAAGATCTCTTTTTTAAGGCTGACTGAGACTTCATCCAAGTTGATCTTTTGAATTGCTTCGAAAATCGCTTCCGCTCCCATTTTCACATTCAGAAAAGAGGCTGCACCGTAAACTTCCAGCTCATCATACTCGTCCTCGGATAAAAATCCGAAGGGGGCAATATTTTTTGCCAGGTCCAAAAGTCTTTCAAAAAGCTGCGTAGTTCTCTCGGTTGTCTGCCTTTCTTCCTCGGACAGACTGGTCTCTTTCTTACGAAGATCAAGTTCAATTTCAGATATTGCCAACTGTGCATGTTCTTTATTTTTTATTTTTACTTTCACTTTCTCTTTTTCAGCTTCAGATCCCCTTACGACTAACTCTTTTCTTTCACTAAACTGCTCTTTAATCTCCCCGAGCTTTGATTTAAGAGCTTCTTGTACCTCTGAAACCGCCTTTTTCCTCTTCTCTTCATCTACAGAAATTACAAAATATCTCGCGAAATAAATTACCTGTTCGACAGAGCGCGGTGGCAAATCGAGTAAAAGTGAAATCCTTGAAGGAGCACCTTTGA
This sequence comes from Candidatus Woesebacteria bacterium RIFCSPHIGHO2_01_FULL_39_23, assembly GCA_001792305.1. GTDB lineage: Bacteria > Patescibacteriota > Microgenomatia > UBA8517 > UBA8517 > 2-01-FULL-39-21. The sequence goes on along the minus strand of MGGH01000023.1, from coordinate 103,583 downwards.
AAAACCATACATTAGCCACAGGAGCAGCTAAAGCAATATGCCCCATTCGCTCCCTCCTGACCCTAGATTGAGTCACTTCAACGCCACACTTGTCACAAATAACACCTTTATATCTGATTCTTTTATACTTTCCACAATAACATTCCCAGTCTTTAGTAGGCCCAAAAATCCTCTCGTCAAAAAGACCGTCTTTTTCAGGCTTCAAAGTCCTGTAATTGATCGTTTCAGGTTTGGTTACTTCGCCACGGCTCCAGCTTTTAATATCTTCATAAGACGCCAGTCTAATTCTCAAAGCCTTGAAATCAGACAAGTTTTTTAACTCGCTAACCACATCCGTCTGTTTCATATTTTGTGTTGCCATATTCTAATTCAATTTCTCGTCAGTAACTCCTTTTTCGTGCTTTTCCTCACTGCTTTTAGTTTCCTCTTCATCGACCAAAACCGCTCCAATAGTCTCCAAAGCTAATCCCAAGGAGTTAAGCTCTCGCACCAACACTTTAAAGCTCTCCGGAACATTCGCTTCAGGAATCGTTTCTCCTTTAACAATAGCCTCAAATGCTCTTGCCCGCCCCACAATGTCATCAGATTTAATGGTTAACATCTCCTGCAGTGTGTACGTGGCTCTGTGAGCCTCCAGTGCCCACACCTCCATCTCTCCAAGCCTCTGCCCTCCCATCTGAGCCTTACCACCCAAAGGTTGTTGTGTAACTAAAGAGTAAGGACCGGTTGAACGGGCGTGAGTCTTGTCTTCAACCATGTGCGTAAGCTTCATAATATAGCCAACTCCAACGACAGTATCCTCTCTAAACATCTCGCCCGTTCGACCGTCGAACAGCTTCGTTTTTCCACTTACCGGAAAGTTGGCTTTTTTTAGCTCGTAGACTAAAACATCCTCGGACACTCTATCAAAGACGGGCAGGCTTGCTTTTTGATTTGTTTTAGAAAACGCAAGTCCCAAGTGTGCTTCCAGAAGCTGGCCTAAATTCATACGGGCTAGTACCGAAAGCGGTGAAATAATAATGTCAACAGGAGTACCATCTGGCAAATATGGCATATCGGCAATCGGCATAATTTTAGCTATTACTCCTTTATTTCCATGCCTGCCTGCAAGCTTGTCGCCAACAGTAACTTTTCTCATTTGTGCAACCTTCACAATTACTGATTTAATTACTCCCGGCCCAAGCTCGTCACCTTTATCTTTGTCTAAAATAGACACATCGATAACAATTCCTTTTTCTCCATGAGGGACTCGTAATGAAGTATCCCTTACTTCTCTTGCTTTTTCACCAAAAATTGCCCGGAGTAGTCTTTCCTCTGAAGTTAGTTCCGTTTCGCCTTTGGGGGCAATTTTACCCACCAAAATGTCATTCGGGCTAACTTCAGCGCCGACAACAATTATCCCATCTTCTGCAAGGTTAGCAAGTTCAGCTTCGGAGACATTTGGAATATCGCGAGTCAACTCCTCTGGGCCAAGCTTTGTTTCAACAACATCAGCCTGGTATTCCTCAATGTGAATTGAGGTCAGGAGGTCTTCCTTAACTAGTCTACTTGACACAAGTACTGCGTCTTCAAATCCGTAACCCTCAAAGGAGGCGTAAGCAATTACAAGATTCTGTCCCAACGAAAGTTCTCCCTGATCAATCGCCGGACCATCAGCCAAAAGGTCCCCTGTTTTGACTTTATCTCCAACATTTACCCTTACCTTTTGGTTATAACAAGTAGAGTGCGACGTTCTTCGAAACTTTGTTATATGATAAATCGCTTTCTTTCCGCTCTCTACAATTTCTATCTCTTGATCGTCAGGTTTTTCCAAGACCTTCTTATACAAATTCATCTCTATCCTTTCAGCATCAACATAAGACACTTTTCCTGGATAAAGAGCCCTAATGACCTTCCCCATAGCATTAGCTATGACACCCTCCATGCCTGTTCCAACTATGGGGCTTGTAGGAGATATTAATGGTACTGCCTGACACTGCATGTTTGATCCCATTAAGGCACGATTACCTTCGTCGTGTGCCAAAAAAGGTATTAGTGACGCAGAAGTACCGAAAACCTGCCGGGGTGTAACGTCTATATAGTCAACTAAATTACTGGCTCCTTCTGTAAATTGCCCATGATAGCGAAAAGCAACACGGTCATCAGTGATTATCCCGTCTTTATCTATATTCACACCACAGTGTGTAATCCTATATTCCTCTTCATCGTCTGCTTGAAAATACACTACTTCATCAGTTATTTTAGCTACTTCTTTGCCACTCCTTTTGACTTTAGCAACTTTTCGGTAAGGGGACTCGATAAATCCATACTCATTGACTCTCGAATATAAGGCTAAATAAGTAACCAGTCCAATATTAGGCCCTTCTGGAGAACGGACAGGATCGATTCTTCCATACTGGGAAGAATTCACGTCGCGGATGGAAAACGATGCTCGTTCACGATTAATTCCGCCTGGTCCCAAGACCGAAACACGCCTCAAATTGTCAATTTCGCTTAAAGGATTTGTATCGTCCAGTATAGTCGAGAGCTGATTAGATCGGAAAAACTCATTAATTGCAGCAATTAGAGGACGGGCGTTAATGAGTTGCGATGGAAGTGGCTTATCAGCTGTTGACACCAAACTCATCTTTTCTTTAATCGAGCGCTCAAGTCGCAAAAAACCTACTCGAAAAGCGTGGGTTGCGACTAACTCCCCTACTCGTCGGAGTCTCCTGTTTGCAAGGTGGTCAATATCATCAACTTTGCCATGCCCATTCTGTAAACCAATCAGATATGTCAACGCACCGACTACATCCTCTTTGATCAAAACCCAATTATTCTTCACATTTTCCACATTTACCCCAAGTTTTTTGTTAATCTTATATCTTCCTACTCTCCCTAAATCGTATCTTCTCTGGTCAAGAAACAATCCCTCAAATAATTCCTGCGCGTTCTCCAAGACGGACGGTTCACCGGGCCTCATTTTTCTGTAAATTTCAATTAGAGCTTCTTCTTGGGATTTAGCCGGATCTTTTTCTAATGTTTTTAAGACATACTGATGACTCTTATCTGTATCAATTTGAGCGAAAAGATTTTTTATTTCTTCATCAGTTGACACACCCATGGCTCGCATAAATGTCATCGCAGGAACTCTCTTTCTTCGGTCAATCCTTGCCACGATCACATCAGTTTTTCCTACTTCAAATTCGAGCCACGACCCATGAAGCGGTCTTATTTCAGCCACATAAAGCATTCTTCCCGATGATGCGTCCAAATTCCCGCTAAAGTAGGCACCAGGGGACCTGACTACCTGATTTATCACAGCCCGCTCAATACCATTGACAATAAAAGTCCCCCATTTGGTCATTTGGGGGATGTCTCCCAAAAATACTTCTTGAGATACTTCCTTTTCTGTGTGCTTATTAACAAGTGTTGCTATTACTTTAAACGGCGAAGAAAATGTGAGACCCTTTTCACGAGCTACCCGAGGAGTAATAATAGGTTCACCTAAAGAGTGATTGGAAAAAATTAACCTCCAGTTTTTTCCAGTGAAGTCGTCAATTGGAGAAACTTCGGCAATCTCTTTAGAAATTCCTTCGGTCAAAAACCAGTCCCAAGATTGCCTTTGCACCAACGGCAAATCAAATTTAGGTAAATTCTTCTCAACTTTGCCAAAGTTAACTCTTGTCTGCCGGCTCATTTCGTGGGTTTCTTTAACTTAAAAATGCCCGCATGCAAGACGCGGGAACAACCTATCACAGTAGGCTTGAGAGTAATTGTATACGGCCGGTCAACTTTGTCAATAGGGAAACATTCTCAAATTTATTTTTCTAAATATTTTCTAATATTTTCGTTGTGTTCCTTAAGTGTTTGGGCGTAGTGTATTTGACCTAACGTATCGTGAAGGTAAAACCAAAACTTCGAATCTTGCGGGTTTTGAGCAGCTTTGATTGAAGTAAGCCCGGGATTTGCAATGGGGGTAGGGGGCAATCCTAGATTATTATAAGAATTGTAAGGCGAACTGATTACCAAGTCGCGTTTTGTCAAAACCGGCCACCAATTTTTTGTCGTCCCCACAGCATATTGCAATGTAGCGTCAACCTGCAGAGGCCAGTCAGCTTTGAGCCTTTTTAAAATTATTCCGGCGACAACTGGTTTTTCTTCATCACCTCTAGTTTCACGCTCAATAAGCGAGGCTAGAATTATATCAACCAAAGTTGCATCACCAGCTTTTTTTTTAAAAGTATCATTTAACCTGGCTATAACTTTTGAGGCAGTTATGTCTTTTGGAAAAAGATAAGTGTCCGGAAAAAGATAGCCTTCTAGATTTTTCGACTCTTCCAGAAATTCTTCTCTGAAAGATTGCACAAAAGCTTCGCTCACGTTAAGCGCAGCTACTACCTTCTCTACAATTTCTTCGCGACGAAGCCCTTCGGGAATAGTAACCCAGACTTCAGACGGACCCTCCAGAAGAGTATCCACCACTTTGGCTAAACTCAAATTTTTTGGAAGGTCGTATTCACCTGAAGGAATATCTTTGCTTAAATTATTAAATTGCACATAAATTCTAAAAGCAAGCTCACTTTTGATAAACCCCTCACTCTCAAGTTTCTTTGCAATCTCCCCTGCACTTTTTCCCTTTGTAATTAAAAACCTTTGTTTATCGGAAACATTAGAAGGTGCTTGAGTCGCCTCCTTCCACCAAAAAAAACTGAGAAGATATAGGGTTATGAGAAAAACTATTATAACAGCAAAAAAAATTAAAGGTTTTTTCATCCTACTCAAACCTCGTCGAGAAGTGCTCGGCGGTATTTTTTGATCTTGGGGTCGTGAATAAAAATTCTTCCACATTTATTACAAGTAACCTTTTCGCCTCTTGCGTGGTTCTCTTTCTTTCCTTTCTCAAGAGGTGTACCACAACCAACACATTTCCCTTGGCTCAGTAACCACGCTTGAATTGGAGCAATCACATTTTTAAACATGTCGATCTAAAAAAGATTGTAGCACAAGAGTTGCAGCAAATGCATCCTCCATTTTTTGTCTTCTGGATCTTTTAATATTCTGTACCCGAGAGAGTGTTTGCGCTTCATACGTCGACAGAGTCTCGTCTTCCAAGACTGTCTTAATTTGGACGGCTTTCTCAAGTTTCCTTGCAAACTCTTTTGCAAATTCTCCAGACTTGCCTTCGGACACTCCAACAACAATAAGTTCGGGCCAATATTCCTCAATTATTTTCACTGTTTTTTTTAATAAGTCGCCGCCTTTCAAGACAACCAATGGCTTTGCAATTTTCGTCTCTGAAAAGGCAATCCCGATTTTTTTGCGTCCAAAGTCAACTCCTAGAAGCTTCATTTAAATTTTGCTTAAAGTTTCCTCGCCTGGTGGGACAATTTTTGCCCGAACCACTAACCTTCTTGGCTTTCTGGGATCTCCAGGCGGGACACAAGTAACAAGGCTTAAATAAGAATCTCCCCATCGCTGCTCCAGTACTTCAATGTCATCTGGGTAAACCTCAACCAAGTCAACAACCCTGTAAAGATATGATATTCCGTCATAATAAATCTCTATCTCGTCATTCTTTTTTAACTCTGGCAAGCGAGAAAAGATCGACAAATAGTTTTTAGGGTTGAAAAATTGCGGTAAGATAGAATGGCCAAAAATGACGGTATTACCCATTCTCCCAGGCAAGGCGGTGCCTGGGTATTGAATGAGATTCTCCGATAAGTCCTCTCCTCCAACCGATACCTTGGCATTTTCGATTTTAAACTTGGGAATTGACAATGTATAATAGTCAATGTTGCCCAACTTAGTAAAATCTTCCTTTTTAGCTCCTCCTTCAAACCAGTTACTAGCAAGAGTCAGGTCATCGCCACTTTTTTCAATTACGGTTAGGTCCTTTTCTGGCACTGGTGACAGGTAGTTGGAAAAAGAATCCAACGAGGAAAATTCATAAGAAAGAATAGGAAATAGCGTGGAAGTTAGAATAAAAATCCCTACAATACCCATTACGAAAGATGTAATCCTCGAGAGTGTTTTACGCATTTTCTATTTTACCGCTGAGACTTCTATAGATATATTATTTTTGACTTTAGGTAAAGTACCAAGTTTACCAGGAAATCTGGGGGTTATATGTATCTCTGCCCTTTTGAAACCGGGAATAGTTTGAAGAAATTCACTTGCGACACTCGGTGTTTTCCCGACAATTTTGGACGTTATATCGTCGATATCTAAATCCGGCAATAGATTGGCAACAAAACTCACAGTAATTTGATAAATACTGTCTTTTTGACTTTCGAGTTTAAAAGTTTTATCTATTTGTTCTCTCCTATATAAAAATCCTTGTGGGGTTTCATCTTCCAGAAGTTTTGAGGCAAGGTTATCCAACTCTAATTCATCAACAACCAAACCACCAAACTCCAAAGACAAGGAAAGTTCCAAAGTAGAAGCTTCGTCTCCAACTTTATTGCTAAAATCGCTCTTTAAAACATTTGACGTAACTGCTCCCTCGATAAATATTTCGTTAGCCAAAAGGATACTTTTAATTTTCTCTTCCGCCTCATTTTTCAACTCTTCTGTCAACTCTTCTTTAAGAATATTGACATCTTTCTCAGATACCGCTGCTATCTCACGGCTGGTTCCACCTGAGAAATCAGATTCGGAAATAGCGTCAATTTCGCTTTTAGGATAATTGCTTACTTTAAAAGTCTCATCTTTAGCCAAGTTATATTCGGAACCAATAGCTTCGGCAGTTACTGGTACACTAGAATTACCTGGAGAGGTAGGGGAAATTGCAGCTGAAACAGATACAGATTCATCTAGACTAAATTTGAGACCATTGGACCCTTCCAATACAGTCCCTGCTGAAAAACTGACGTCTGTAGGCGTGCCATTTCGAAGTTTTACTACTCCTTTTGCTTTGTCTCCTATCACCTTTGTGCCAGTTGTTGATTTCGTTTTACTAGCGTCTACATTTACCTTTTTAACATTACCAGGAATAACTTTTGCATCAAGGTCGCTTTTCACTGCATTTATGTCAACTGAAATCGTGTCTTTTTCCTGCAAGATGCGGGGTGAAATAAATATATTAACTGTAGCTTTGGGAAGAAACCACCAAACAACCAAAAAGGTTAAAACAATCACAAAAAATGCAGAAAAACCAAAAACCAAAGTCTTTTTTCCTCTCGAACCTGGTGCGTTGATCTTAAACCCAGGTAACGAAAGCAAATCTTTTAAACCGATAAGTCTGGAAACAATCGAGGCCTTATTTTTTTCAAAAACCTTAATCCTTTCTTCGTCTACATTCGCACTTACATCACCGTCCCGTACAAATCCAAATTCCTCTGGACTTACTTCATCTTCAGGCTCCTTAATGTTACTTACAACTTCCACAACTTTTACTTTTTCACCATCCTTTTCTTCGTCATTAAATTCGCTTTTTGCGCCCATTACCACACTTTTTACTTTTCCTATTTCGGATGACCCGGCAAGGGACACTGCTAAAACCTTATCATTAGGATCAATTGTTTCTACCTTTGGAGAGTGTACAAATTTGATATTTTCAGGTAAGCCATCCAACCAATCAGCAGAAACGAGTGCCTCTTTAGCTTCATCGAGCTCTCCTTCTTTCCCGTCGTAAATCAAGAAGCGAGATGGTATTGGACTTCCATCGGCAAATCTTGAAAGGCCTTCTACCGTATCATCAAATAAAGACACACTTCGGGCTACTTTAGTGCTACCGACAAGTTTACCGAATTTAAAAACGCTCAACTCTAAGTGGTTCGCTGACAAACCTATAACAACAGCGTTTAACGACGACTCTTCTTTTGTCTTAACTAAAAACGCTATAGCTTCAGAAAGAACTACAAAACCGGTCGGTTCCAACGACAGTTTTGAGCAGATGTGCCTTATTTTCTCCAAGTATCCCGGGCTAATTTGACCTTCAGTTACCCACGACGAAGGAACGCCAAATACAGTCTTTGAAGGTTCAGGTACGCCTTCAGGCAAATTTTGAATCGTTGCCGAAAGTGAAGTGTCCGAGGTTTCAATCAGATTTTCATCGTTTTCCCATCGCACTGGAGAGCTTGTTGCAACTACAACAGACTCTTCTTTTTCCTCGTTTATTTTCCAAATGGCACTTTGAACCCAGCCCTCTTCAATGATCAGGGTCCAATAATACTCTTGGTTTTTACTATCTAAACCAAACTTAATCAAAGTCATGGACAGGTTTTTATTCTAATACTGCATAAATCCGGCGCACCCCTTGAGCAACAGATTCTTGCCTCTCTATCTTAACACGACCCAACTCCCTGGTGTAGGCGACATGCGGCCCACCACATAGTTCTTTGCTGTACGAATTATCCAAAGGGCCAATTGTATACACAGAGGTTATATCTGGATATCTTTCCGGAAAAAAGGCCAAAGCACCTTCTTTTAATGCTTTTTCTTTCGGCATTTTTTCCCGAGTTACTTTCAAATTTTCGTCTATTTTCTTATTTATTTCACCCTCAACTTTTTCTATTTCTTCGTCTGTCAATTTAGAGGGGTGAGTAAAATCGAACCGCAGCCTTTCGGCTGTAATATTACTTCCTGCTTGATGAATGTGCTCTCCCAAAACGTTTCGAAGAGCTTGGTGTAAAAGATGAGTCGCCGTGTGATATTTAATTTCGGTTTCCGAATGTCCCCCAAGCCCGCCTTTAAACATCCCTTTCGAGGCGGTTCTTGACCTTTCTTGATGCTTCTCAAATTCTTTTTTGAATACGTTTTTATCAACTTTTTGTCCCTTTTCAGCTAAAGCTTCCTCTATTAATTCAAGTGGAAAACCATAAGTCTGGAACAAACCAAACGGACTTATTTTACCAACTAACCTTAACCCTCTGTCTATTGTTTTCGAAAATTTATTTGCTTCGTCATCAATAACACTTGATATCTCTGACCAGCTTTTCAGCTTCAAGGGGTATTCAAACTTATCTAAATTTCGAATCACTGGCAGCTTTGTAGATCCCTTTATTTTTGAAATGTGAAAAACACATCTTCTAACTAACCTTCTTAAAACGTATCCCTGACCTTTGTTTGACGGTAAAACACCACTTGATATTAACATCACTGAAGCTCGTAGGTGATCTGCTACAATTCTATAGCTTCTGTCACCGCCGGGATTTTTACCATAGGGTATATCACTTACCTTCTCAACCTCTTTGATAAAACCTTGAAACAGATCGATATTAAAATTGTCCGGATCATTATTAACTGCAGTAACTATTCTCTCCAACCCTCCGCCAAAATCAACATTTTTTTGGGGCAAATCCTCAAGCTTTCCATCTTTACCTTTTCTGTATTGAATAAAGACGGAGTTAGCTATCTCCAAAAACCTTCCGCAGTCACAATTTGGGTGGCACTTGTCGCCGAATCTCAGATCATGCTTTACCTGCGCAAATTCATAAAACACCTCCGAATCGGGACCACCGATTTCGCCTGTCGGCATTTCTTCTGGTGTTCCTGACCTGCTCCACCAATTTTTCTCTGCGGGATAATAAAATATCTTACTCTCTGGAACACCAAGTTTTTTCCAGATATTCGCAGATTCTTCGTCGCGCGGAACTTCCTTTGACCCCTCAAAGATGCTCACCCAAAGCCGATCTTTGGGAAGAACTAATTCTTTGGTTAAAAATTCCCAGATCCAAGGCAATTGCTCGGCTTTGAAATAATCACCCAAGCTCCAATTACCTAACATCTCGAAAAATGTCATGTGCCGATTGTCACCGACTTCTTCAATATCCTGCACTCGAATCGAAGGTTGGGAATTTACTAATCTTTTCCCTTTTGGATGAGGCTCGCCCATAAGATACGGGACCAATGGTTGCATACCACTTGAGGTGAAAAGTGTGGTTGGATCATTTTCCAAAACCAAGGGCGCTGGTGGAATCTCTACATGCCCCCTTTTTACAAAAAAATCAATATATTTTTTCCGAACTTCGTTTGAAGTCATTGTGAAGCAATTATAGCTTTAAATTTAAATCTTTTCTACGTGTCTAACCACTTCAAGTAGACTATATTTGTCAATAAGTTTTACTGCGTGCTGTATAGACATGTCCGGTAACAGATATTGTGCATACCATACAGTTCTAAACATTAATGGCACTCCCAACTCCCCATACCTTTGCACTATTGCTCGAGCGGCTTCTTGATTCATTCTTCCTCCCCTGGCCATCAGTAATTCTTCAGCCTGACTGGGAGTCAAAAGGTTCGGAACAAGTTTAATTCTTTGATCCTCACCAATCTCCAATCCAACTCCAACCAATGATTGACTCATAGCATCCAGTTGTTCACTTGAAGACGCCGTACTTCCACCTACAATAACAAACTTTTTACCATCACCAACAAATTTTACAACCGCAGCCGACAGCTCCTCACTAACTGCCAACAATCCACCTTCGTCCAAAAGTAAAATTTGTGCTCGTCTAATATTTCTAATTATCTCTTCACCTTCACTATCCACAGGTCTACCAAACGCAGCGCATTGAAGATATTCATCTCTCGTTTGCAAATTTTCGTACCACCAAGTAACTCCTTTTCTCGATAATGCTGTTGCAATCCCTCCTGCTTCAATTGGAGAAGCACCTATTCCTAAATTACCCAAAAACAACTCTGTTTTACCTATCCCCGAAGGTCCGGCTACTAAAACAACAGACTTTACTTCTAAAACTTCAAGAGCTCTTTGTGTAATTTCAGCAAATAAATTCGAAAGAGGTCCTGATTTAGTTTCTAATGGTTCACCATTCTTAAACCTGAATTTCGTGTCAACAGTTAGAGAAAACTCTCCGACTCCAGGTTCACTACTCATATAGGAATTCTAACACACTGTTTTAACTTTCTCCCAAAACAATCTCTCTTTTAATTTCATTTCAGGTATTACTATTGACAAAAAGTAATACTTATTGTAATATGTCAGTATATGTTAACATCCACCTTAACTGTTAAAGGACAGGTTACTCTTCCGATTAATATAAGGAAAGAGCTAAACGTTAAACCTTCCGACAGGATCATTTTTAATAAAGTCGGAGGTAAATTCGTTATTGAAAAACTTCTATCAATCGATCAACTCTATGGATCGCTAAAAAACACAAAAGTTAAGCCGATTTCATCCAAGAAAATGGGCGATTTAATAAATAAAGGTCTATTTTCAGATAGATATACTCCTCTTACTCGAGTTTATAACTCTCGCAAGAGATTATGATCCCCAAAAATGCTATTTCTAATGCAGATTAAGGTATTTTTGGTATAAAATGGCTACCTACTTGGACACAAACTATATCGTACGCTTTCTAACCGAAGATATAAAAGTCCAGGCACAAATCGCAAAGAAAATTATTGAAAAAGATAAGATATACATAGCTAATATTGTGCTGGCTGAAACGGTTTATATTCTTGAGACACACTACAAAGCAAACAAGAACGAGCTGTGTGACATTTTAATTTCACTGGTAAAACAGTCTAACATTTCAACTTCTTCCTTCGTGCATTTGGCACTAAATATATACAAAAGCGAAAATATAAGTTTTTATGATTCTCTACTAGTGGCCGAAGTTCTAAACTCAGAATCCCAACTTAGAAGTTTTGATAAGAAGCTTTTAAAAACTTATTCAAAGTACAAAGATTAACTTTCTCCTTTAGAGCGGGTGTCGGAGACTTTTTTTCTTTTGAAGATTTCAAGAATGCTCGTCAGCTTTTCAGGGCGAAGAAGTCCACCACCAATAATGGAATCTTCAAGTAATGAATTCAGTCTTTTGACCGCTCGCTTTAGATCAAGCATTATAAGAAACACCTCTACACCGACAGCAAGAAGTAAAATTGTTAACGAAACCACAACTATAACCAGTATTACCTGCACACTTTCCATTACTCCTCCACTTTAATAGTCCTTTCAACCACAGTTTCTTTGCCAGATCTGGAAACAGATTTTACCATTATTCTAAATTCCCCCGGTAGAACTTCAAGCTCTGTCTCAAAATTGCCATTGTCGTCAACAGTTACAGGTTGATTATTGACTCTAACAGCACTTGAAGGATTTGTCACCCCTATAACCCTCACTACTGTTTCCTTAGTTGAATAATTTTCAAGTGGTTCCGAAACTCGAAGAACCGGTGGACTAACAAACCTCGTGTATTGGAAAAGGAGGTATCCCGCAACAAAAACAAATACGATCATAATCCCAGTGAAAAACGATTTTCTCGGACTCCAAATGAATTTATTTTCAACGTCAGGTTTAGGGTTAACTGACAAAGTTTTAGGCGGATAATCACGACGTAAAAGTGCCATTGCCTGCTTTTCCCCAAGTCCAAAAAAATTCCCCAGAGTTTTTACAAAACCAGCGACCACTGGATATTCCGGAAGCTTACTCCAATCTTCTTTTTCAAGGGCCACCAAAAAATCTTTTTTAATCTTGGTTATCTTCGCCAAATCCGTAAGAACTATTCCTTTTTGGATTCTCGCGTCTTTTAATGTCTTGCCTATTGTTCTCATATATTATTTCTGACTACTCACTTTTTCGAGAAGCTAAAAAGCTCTCTGCATCTCGGATCAAGAGTTCCCTGGGTTTTGAAGTCCCATCCGTTGGCCCCACTACCCCCGCCGCTTCCAACTGATCAATAATTCTTGCTGCCCTGGCATAACCAACTGACAATCTTCTTTGAAGTAGTGACGCCGAAGCCTTGCCAAATTGACAAACCAAACGCACCGAATCCTCAAAAAGCTCATCCGTATCACCTAAAGCACCTCCTGCTATAAAAGACTTAGGCATCTGGGTTACCTCCTCAGTATATTGAGGATTGACACCTCTTCCCTTTAAATATGAAATAAGAGAGTTTATTTCTTTGTCGGAAAGAAACGCTCCTTGAATCCGGACTGGTTTAGCTTGCTCGGGAGGCAAAAATAGCATATCCCCTCTTCCAAGTAATTTTTCTGCGCCCCCAGTATCAAGAATTACTCTGGAATCAACCAACGAAGAAACTGCAAAAGCGATACGCGAAGGGACGTTTGCTTTAATAAGGCCTGTTATCACATCAACTGAGGGGCGCTGTGTAGCAAGAATCATATGTATTCCAGTTGCCCTGCTCATTTGGGCAATTCTAGTTATCGAATCCTCGACCTCAGTTGGTGAAAAGAGAATAATATCAGCAAGCTCGTCAATAATGAGAACTATATACGGAAGTGCCTGAAACCCGCTCATTTCATTGTAACTCTCGATATTTCTTGCACCCGCCTGAGCAAACAGTTTATAACGACTGTCCATCTCGCTTAAGATCCAACGAAGAGCTGACACGACTTTATCAGGATCAACTATCACAGGAGATAAAAGGTGAGGAATTCCATTATAGATCGTTAACTCCACACGTTTAGGATCAACCAATATAAATTTAACCTCACTTGGCGATGCACGAAACAGCATTGATGTCAAAAACGCATTAATGCAAACACTTTTGCCGGAACCAGTTTGGCCAGCAATTAAAACATGAGGCATGCGGGAAAGATCAGCCACAAGAGGTTTACCCGAAACATCAAGCCCCAACGACAAAGTAAGCTTTGACTTTGAATTTTTCATAATATCGGAATCAAGCATTTTCTTTAAAGGCACAAATTCAGGAATCCTGTTTGGAAGCTCTATCCCAACTAAAGACCTTCCAGGAATTGGCGCCTCAATTCTGATTGTTCCGGTCGGAGCAGCCAGTGCTAACGCAAGATCCCTCTCTAAAGCGGTGATTTTGGAAAGTTTCGTACCAAGCGCCACTTCCAATGCGTACTGCGTCACAGCGGGACCAAGATTGACCTCTACTACCCTCGCAGTTATTCCAAAAGACTCAAGAGTTTTTTCAATGACATCGGCATTTCTCTTAATGTCTCCTCTATCTGCTTTACCCACACCGTCTTCTGATAAAAGTGAAAGAGGTGGATACTCCCAAAGTTTGTCTTGTCCGGGGATGTTACTCACCAGCTGTTGGGAAAAAGTGCCTCCCTTACTCCCCAGTTCTGGCTTCCTTGTAAGTTGTTGGTTGGCTTGATCACCCGAGCCTGTAACTTTTATTTCGCGGCGGGGTAGTAACTTATCTTTGGAAAAGTTTTTTCTAATACTTAGAAGTTGCGATTTTTCGCCGACCAAATACCTTCGTACTTGGATCAGAAACGTAGTTACTAAAAATAAAATTCGGTCAACAGAGGTGTTAAACAGTACGACTATTCCAACGAATGCTGCACCAAGCATTATGACATATGCACCTCCCGGAGTAACTAAAGTCTCTATCCCATCCCAAATATATCTTCCTACAAACCCAGCTTTGGCCACACTTGCGATGGAGAGTAAAAACAGAATTCCCCCCACGACCACATTGGGCTGGGACAAAGGAATTTTAAATTTTGAGATCATGAAGCCAAAGGACAAAAAGATAAAAGGCAAAAATATTGCAGTCCAAGAAAAAAGTTCGACCAAGGCATCATTAATCTTGACCAATATCAACCCCTGTCTAGAAAATGAAACAATTAAAAGAATCGCTATGGAAAAAAAGACAACTTGGGCAATTGAATAAACCGTAGCTTTTTTAAGCCGTATCTTAAAACTTTTTTTGGGAACTCGCCCCCTTTTCTTCCTCTTAAAATTAGCCATACCACACCATTATACCCAACTTGTCAGGGAAGTTGCTATATCCTTGTTTACCCAAAAAGGAGAAGGAGTATGCACCAGACCTTAATTACAAATCCCTAAAACTAATTAGTTCGAAGTTATCTTTGATTTTACTAATAACCTCATTGTTGTCCAATACTTGCAAAAATTGTCCTCTCTGCCAATTCAAAGTACTTTTATCCATCAGCTCTTTGTCTACAAATCCTGGAAATACCAGCAATTCAGATACACCTTCTTTAGTCTTGATGTCAGCAATTAACTGGTCAATATCTTCTATCAAATCATAGCCAAATTTTCCTTTCCACTCTTTAAGTCCTAGAAAAATGTTTTGGGTAGATTTAACCCCTTCCTGTTCCACATAAGACTGGGCTCCGTAATTCTCCTTCCACATCCAAACGGGAACCCGAATAGGTACACCCTCTTTTTTTGCTTTCGATACAACAGGCATAAGTATTTTTGGGTCTCCGTACTCGTTTTTTTTAGATAAAATAGCGCTTGGTTTCCTGCCAACATTTTCGGTAAACCAATCCCATTGGGCATCTAGCTCCCTAGTAACGTCTTTTTCATTAAATCGATCAATTACCGAAAAGTCCCATGTTTTAGTGTCTACTTTCAAAAAGTTGCCGTCTTTACCAACCAGAGAAGGGACACCCCTTGACAGGGGTTTTTGAGATGTAAAGTTAGTATTCAAACTTACTGAGATTTTTGTACTTCTAGAGAACTTGGCAGCTTCCAAACTTCCAGGCGTGTTTGCGAGCAAGGACAACTCCGTTATTATGTTATTCTTATGTTTCAAAGAGTAAATTATTCCTCTGTTTATTGAATCAAAGTATCCAAAGTCATGTGCCGTTATAATTAATTTCTTCTTCATATTTGGCTGAAACTAACCAAATGATATCCTAAATTTAATATCTTCTCTTCAAATTTTTTATCTAAACACATGGCTAAATCGCGAGCACGTTCATAATTCAAAGAGGTGAGCTTAAGCACTTCTTCATCAAAATACCCCGGGTGAGTAAGAACCTCGGCGCTTTCACCACCTTTTACTCTGGCAAGTTCGTCAATAAACTCTCTCTCAATTCTCAACAAATTACTACCCAAAACATGTCCAAAAAGATATTTTGTCGTTCTTACTCCACTTCTTCTAAGCATTATCTCTGCTGCATAATTTTCTCCAAATTTTTCTCCCAAAGTTGTCCGAGGCAGCCGCATGGGTATATCGTATTTCTTTGCGTATCCCAACAAAAAATCGAGTAGTTTTAGATTACCGTGGATACCATACTGCGGTATGATATGTGTTGGTTTTTTGCCTATCAGCTTTTCAAAAAGCCGTAACTCCAATTCTGCCAGTTTCTGAATTTCTTGATAGTTTTTGTTTTTAAAAAGTTCAACATAATCACTTCGTCTAAACATCCTTTTGATATCGTCAAAACCCACTAAAAGAAGATGAATACCTACATCTCTTAGCTTACATTTTTTAATAATATCGACGGCGTGTTGGGTAGACGGAGACTTAAGCATCAACGAAAATTCGGTAACAAAACCTTCACGACATGCCCGAAGTATCCCCTCGTTAATTTCCTTGGCCAACCCAAAATCGTCAGCAACAATTACCAGTTTTTTAGTGGCTCTTTTGACTTTCATCAAGGGCTATTATAGCCTACCTGCTCTGAAGGTAAAATCTTTAAACTTCAACTACGACTGGTAAAATCATGGGGTGGCGGGCAATTTTTTTGTGGAAAAACTTTTCCAAAAAATCGATTGTTACATTTCTTGCAAGTTTTGCGTCTAAATCTTTCATTCTCTCAAGCTCTTTTTTTAGACCAAAGCTGGCATCCCGCAGTAGCGACTCTTTTGCGCCTTTGAAAACAAATCCACGACTAATAATATCTGGGGTCGTATTTAACTTTTTAGTGTCTTTAGCAACCCCTATAACAACAATTACAACTCCTTCATTGGCAAGAACATTTCTGTCCCGGAGCACTATGTTACCTACATCTCCAACCCCAAGCCCGTCAACCATTACGCTTTTTGAAGGAACCTTTTCAGGTAGAAGTCTCGCACCCTTACTGTCAATCCCAAGTACTTCGCCGTCTTTTAGTTCAAAAACATTATCTCGAGGAGACCCGAAATCGTGAGTTATGCTTTTGTAGGCTCGCATGTGCCTAATTGTACCCCCTATTGGTATAAAGTATTTTGGCCTAACAATTCCAAAAAGAGTTTTTATGTCCTCCTGCGAGCCGTGACCGGAGACATGAAGATCATCCTGGGTATCATAATAATGCACGTCGACCCCAAGCTCAATTAACCTGTCTACCACAAAATCCACATTGTCTTTCGATCCGGGAGGAGCAGGATCGCCTGAAAAAATTACTACATCATTTGCGTTAACACTAATAAATTGATGATCTGAAATCGCGACCCTATACAAAGCACTACCAATTTGTCCATAGCTACCCGATATCACATAAAACACACCATTTTCGGGAAGTCTTTTCGCGTCTTTTGGTGAAATAATCAAGTCTTTCGGATAGTCCAAATAACCTAACCTTCGAGCAATTTCCACTTTCTTTTCGATGGATCTGCCAACAATTACTACTTTTCTACCAAGTTTTGCCGCGACGTTAAAGGCTTGTTTAATCCTTGAAATGTTGGAGGATATTGTCGTGAAAAGGATTTTTTTTGAGGCAGACTTCGCAATAATTTCAACTTTTGTTTCGATTTCTTTCTCCGACTTTGTATAACCTTCCGTCGTTGATCCCAAGCAGTCCGAGGCTAAGGCTAAAACACCACCACTTGCAAGTACTGCTGCTTTTGAAATATCAAAAGGTCTACCATCGACAGGTGTCCAGTCAAATTTATAGTCAGGGACATGGAAAATTCTGCCTACCGGTGTGTCAATTGAATATCCTACTCCATCAGGAACAGAGTGAGAAACTCTAAAAGGATTTATTTTAAAAGGCCCAACAGTAAAGGAGTCTCTTTCAGGATTAAATACGTTTATTTTGGGAATTTTCATACCGTAATCAGCAAACTTGTCTTCAATGAAACCCGCAACTAATTTTGTCGAGTAAATAGGAGCTTCCACTTCTTTAAAAAGAAACGGTAATGACCCTAAGTGGTCTTCATGGGCGTGGGAAATAAGGATACCTTTTAATTTTTCTTTGTTTTTCTTTATATAAGTAAAGTCTGGGATCACAAGATCCACCCCAAGCATCTCGGGGTCGGGAAATCCCACTCCACAATCCACAATCAGCATTTGACCGTTCCACTCGTAAATAAAACAATTCTCAGTTACCCCGGTTGTCCCAGATATTACAATAAAACGTAACATATATTAATTTCTAAACTAGCTGCATTTGCTCACCGACACTCTTTTGTTCATCGCTAGCGTCTTTTTTATTTCTGATCTTAGCCAAGATATTTGGCAAATTAGCGAAATCTTCCCTTTCCTGAAGCATTACTTCACTGCTTCGAAGAGCTGCTGCAGGATGGTACATCGGGACAACGATTACCTCTCTTCCTTTGAAACTACAAACCTGCTCCTGGCCGTGAATCCTGCTTATTTTTGCACTCGGCAGGAACTTGTTCATTGAAAATCTACCCAAAGTAATTATAACTTCGGGATCAATTGTCTCAATAATTTCATCCAGATAAACGCCGTATGAGGCTATTTCTTGTGGGTGAGGGTCACGGTTCTCGGGTGGCCGGTGGTGAACTACATTTGTTATATAAACATCATTTTTTCTTGTCATCCCGGCTCCCTCAAGCAGCTGATCTAATAATTTCCCTGCATTCCCCACAAAAGGCAAACCCTTTTGATCCTCGAAGTAACCCGGTCCTTCACCAACACATAAAATGTCAGTTTCCGGATTTCCGTCACCGAAAACAAGCTGGGTGGCACCTGACCGCAGAGGCAAACTTTTATCCTCATTCATTCTTTTTCTTATCTCGTCAAGTTTTTCTTTTTTACCCATTGCCTAGTTTAAATAATTGAACAGTGTTATTATCGGTGTCATAAATCATGAAACTAGCCAAACCCTCGCGGCCTTTGACAATTCCACAAACCGCTCCTGGGTTTGCAACTAATGTATTTCCAACCATCTTGTGATACTGCATATGCGTATGGCCATGGAAAACTGCATCGTAATACCTAGTTTCAGCCAACAACTTTCCAAGCATTGGATAGTGACAAAATGCAATTTTACGCTCATTCAGCTCCACTTCATGAAACTCTTGTGTAAGGGGGACAGCTATAAGGTTCTCCCCTCCTTTTTGAACCATCGCCCAGTGATCTTCGTCAACATTACCCCAAACAGTATACGTAGGGAGCCCAGTTTCGGATAGTAAACTTGTCGTAAAGGGAGCACACATATCACCACAGAAAATTACAGCTCCCGAGCCTTCTTTTTTAATAATTTTTTTTGCTTTTTCCAAGTTCCAAATATGATCGTGTATGTCTGACAATACCGCTACTTTCATTTGTTAAATTACAACGGTGGTAGATAATATTTGACGTTATCTTTTTTTACTTCAATCCTCTCTTTTCTACCTTCAACAATTTCTTTTGCGGCTTTCCTGACAATTCCTTCAATTGTTCGCTGTAATGTCCGGATCCCCGCATCAAATCCAAGAGGCCGAACAATATTTGGCCATATATCATCCGCAATTGTCAAAGCGTTTTCTGGAACTCCAGATTCCTTCATTACCCTTGGAAAAATGTACTTTTGGCCTATTGTCATTTTTTCATTATCTGTGTAGGACGGCATCATCAGAGGCTCAAGCCTGTCCAAGACTGCAGTCGAAATTTTTGTCGTGTTGTTGGCTGTAGCTATAAACAAAGCATCGGAGAGGTCAAAAGGATAATCCATATAATGATCAACAAACGCATAATTCTGCTGGGGATCAAGAAGCTCAACCAAAACACCCATAATCGACGATCTTCCTTCATCTGTAACTCTGTCAATTTCATCTAAAAGTATCACTGGATTTCTAGTCCCAGCAGACCTTACTGCTTTTATAACTTTTCCAGGTTCTGCCTCCGGGTGCATCCGAGACTGCCCGCGAAGGTCGAGAGGGTCCCCCATTCCTCCGAAAGGAATTCTCACAAAGCGCCTACCCATTGCCTCGGCTATTGATTTGGCTATTGTAGTTTTACCAGTTCCGACCAAGCCCACAAAACACAAAATGGGTGCATGAGCAATATTTTCTTTGTTTTCCTGATTTAGCTTCATTACGGACATATATTCCAAAACTCTATCTTTAATTTCGTCTAAACCGTAGTGGTTTTTGTCCAAAATCTCTCTGGCGCGGACCAAATCAAGCACTTCCTCGCTTTTTTTATTCCAGGGAAGATTTACTACCCAGTCAATATAACTATTCAAGCGATCAAACTCCGGCAGAAAAGTCGACGACTCGACAAGATTGCCAAGCTGGCTGATTCTGGTCAAAATGTCATCTTGAAGCCCCTGCGGAATATCAGCTGACTTTACACTTTCACCAATTTTATTCAGTTCACTAAGTACGTTTGATGCCACTTCAAATTATATTAACACAAAGAAGTTTATTCTCGGAAGTTTCTGCGCTCTTTGGGTTCGAGTAGGTTACTGGCGGGAAAATGTGGTCCCCCAGTACGGTCCCTGAAACCACCATCCCTTCTTCTTCCAAACCTCTCCTCGCGACCCCTTCCCCTGTCCATTCCACTCCTACCTCGGCTTCTGTCGTGATCCCTTTCTTCTTTCTGCTTATCAAACGAGGGATCCATCACCATTGAAAGATTAAGCCTCCCTAAATTATCAATCCCTTTGACTCGCACGCTTACTTTGTCGCCAACTTTAACCAGGGTTGAGGGATCCTTAACAAAAGCTTCCGACATATCTGAAACATGAACCAATCCTTCTCTTCCCGGCAGAATCTCCACAAACGCTCCATAATTTTCCACTCTTTTGACCTGGCCTTCATAAATTTCGTTTGGCAAAATTTCTTTGGTAAGCTTATTTACTTCATCAATTGCTTTAAGCATTGCAGATTCATCAACTGCAGTTACATGCACTGTGCCGTCATCCTCAACATCCACATCAGCACCTGTTCTCGCGATTATGCCTTTGATAGTCTTTCCACCAGGGCCAATAAGCTCTCCAATTTTGAAAGGATCGATCTTTATGACTTTTATCTTGGGTGCAAACTTAGAAACCTGCTTTCTTGGCTCAGCTAAAGTCGCAAGCATCGCTTCCAAAATCTTCTCTCTTGCTTTCCTTGCTTGTTTTAAAGCGGCCTCGAGAATCGGTAATGTCAACTTTAAAGTTTTCACATCCAATTGCAGCGCAGTAATTCCGTTTTTGGTGCCCGCTACTTTAAAATCCATGTCACCACTAATATCTTCAATTCCCACAATATCAGTCAGGACGGCGTATTTTTTGTCGTTTTCGATAACAAGCCCCATTGCGATCCCAGATACGGGGTTAGTTATTGGAACTCCCGCATCCATCAATGACAACGTGCTACCACTAACCGAGGCCATTGAAGTTGAGCCGTTAGAGCTTGTTACTTCCGAAACCACTCTAATTGTGTAGGGAAAGTCTTCTTCTGATGGAATCACAGGTATCAAGGCGCGCTCAGCAAGTGCTCCGTGGCCAATTTCCCGCCTATTCGGATAACCAACCTTTCCCACTTCTCCCGTTGCGTAAGGAGGCATAGAGTAATGATGAATGTAGCGTTTGGACTCCTCACCCTCAGCGCTTTCCAGCAACTGCTCGAAAGTATGCGATCCAAGAGTAGTAACACTTAAGACTTGTGTCTGGCCTCTGGCAAAAACTGCCGAGCCATGAGTCCTTGGCAAAATTGACACTTCGCTGGTTAAATCTCTAATTTGGTCGTGGTTACGGCCGTCAGGCCGCTTTCCAGCTAAAATCATTTGCCTAACCCTTTCTTTAAAAAGATCTTCAAAACCCTCAATTGCTTTACTTTTTTCTTCATTTCCAAACTCGTCTACAACCGCATTTCTTAGTTGTTCATAATCAGCAAAACTCCCTTCTTTTGTCGCCATTTTGGTCACAAGGGAGGCAAGTTTGTTGCCAACCACTTTCTCGATTCTTTTTTTAGTTTCCAAGTCAACTTTATCGTTGGAGTACTTCTGTTTGGCACTCCCTGCTTTTTTGGCAAACTTTTCGATAAGGTCAATAACTTTTCCGCCTTCGCTAACGGCTAAGTCGATTGCCTTCGCAATAGTCTTTTCGTCGACCTCTTTGGCTCCAGCCTCGATCATCACAACAGCATTTTTAGTAACACTAACAGTTACATCCAATTCTCCCTTGTTTATTTCTTCAACCGTCGGGAAAAGAGTAAGGTTGTCGTTGACCTTGCCAACTCTTACGGTCACAACTGGCTCTTTAAACGGAATATCAGAAATCACTATAGCCGTTGAGGCACCTATACAGGCTGCAATGTCAGGACTGTTGACCAAATCGACTGATAAAACAGTTGCAGTCACTTGCACTTCTTTTTTATAAGCGTAGGGGAAGAGCGGCCTTATGGAGCGGTCAATAAGCCTTGAGGTCAATATTTCTTCATCGGTGGGCCTGCCTTCCCTTTTTATCCAACGGCTTCCCTTAATTCTACCCCCTGCATAAAGCCTCTCCATGTAGTCAACAGTCAAGGGAAAATAGTCGCGGTCAGTATCCATAACCGAGGAAACAGCTGTGCATAGTACTACTGTCTCACCAATAGAAACAACTACAGCACCATTTGACTGACCCGCCAATTTTCCTGTAGAGAGGGTGAGCGTTTTCCCTCCAATTTCAATACTTTCTTTTAATTCTTTCATCAAAAAAATTATTACTTCAATTTAAGCTTCTTGACAAGCTCTTTGTAGCGAGCCTCGTCTTTTTTAAGAAGGTAATTAAGAAGCCTCCTTCTTTTGGCGACCATCGACAAAAGTCCTCTTCTTGAGTGTACATCTTTAGCGTGATCTTTCAAATGCTTGGCAAGCTTTTCTATCTGAGCCGAAAGAAGAGCCACTTGTACTTCAGGAGAACCAGTGTCGCCTTTTTCAATAGCAAACTTTTTTATAATATCAAGCTTTTCGTCCTTTGATAATGCCATTTTTATTGTTGTAAAACCAAGTAGTAGGTCGGACAGTCCGTATCCCTAGTCAAACAACACTTGGAATGATATCACACTTTTTTAAAAATACAAAATAGTTTATAATTCTAATCAACCAATTGGTACAGTCGCTTATAAAGCATAAAATATGTCGACGATCGATTCTCAAACAGAATGGGACCCAACAAAAGGCCCACCCAGACCTATAACAGTCGAGGTCAGAGGCGATCAAATAAGAGAAGTAACTCCCCGACCTTCAGTGGTTGAATCCCCAAGATCGGGTGCCCCATCAGCCGCTGGTTCAATACCAACAGAAAGAGTCGAGATGGTAATCGGCGGGAAACGAGTAAATGTAACTCCCTTTGATGACGACGAGAGAAGAGGGAAGGGCTACTATTATGAAGGTGGAGAAAGACATGTGGTCGATTTAAGCAGACAGCCGGAAGTATCACAGCCTAGAGCATCAGAACGCAGACCTCTTCCTAATTTATCTACCCCGGAAAGTTATTTGGAACAAAGACGGCTTCAAGCCTTGGCGGACTCGGTAATGGACCCAAATGATCGTGCCGCAAAAACAGAACTTGCACGATTAACCAATATGGCATCAAACCTCAGAATGGGAAATCGTGAACCAGTAAAACTGGAGATTGAAAGAGAGATTGGGGAATTAAAAGCAAGATTTGATGCGGCAAGGGGTAGCCTAAAACCAATCGGAAAACTACCCGGAGATGACGAATACAAAAGGTTAAAACAAGAAATCGCAAGGCTTAAGGCATCAAAACAAGGTATGACTGAAACAGGACAAATTTTAACAATTAACGCTGAAATCCTACGGCTAAAAGCTCTGCAATCGACAACAGAACGGGGTAGGTTAATGCACACCATCAACACGACAGATGTCAGAATCAAAAGTCTTGAGACACTAAAATCTTCACTACAATGAATCTAGATTCGTCGGGAGAATTCAGTTTACCTCACGTTGAGAGCCAGCAAAACGCAGTTACTTTTGAGAGTGCCGTGGTTGGAATTATTCCGGAGTGGAGAGAAAAAGGGGCCGAAATCCAAATTCATGACCCAGACGAAGCAGAATTGTATCAAGGCATTCAGGAAGACGAATTTAGAGAAGGAGACATAGTAGGTGCAATGGCCAGCGAACAGATACTTACAGGTATTCAAAGAGATAAAATGCAGGGAATAGCACGCAGAGAAGTACAACTGTATGGAGATGATTTCAATCTGATTATAGAAGCTTCAGGAGAGATAACCACTCTAGCTTTACGAAATCACGGAACAATTGACGGTGAACACAGCGACAAAAATCCTGAAACAAACCCGGCTCGCAGAGCCTTAAGAAGAATTATCGGTTCGCAAGCTGAAGATACGCCAACTCACCTGATGCGAGTTGTTTATAAATTCTAGTGCCTTAAATATCAACCTTACTCCGCACTTTCACACCGACCCAACCTTTCGGCTAAAATTTTCCAGGTCGTATCAAATCAGATCTTTAATAGAGTTCTCCTTCATCTCCCTGTACTTTTGCATCCAACTTTTGAGCAACCTGCTTCATTTTTTCAACGACATTCCTTTCAGCATCCGACACAGTTATTTTCTCTGGAGAATATACAAAATAAAAGTCTTTTTTTGTTATTGGGTCACTCAACAGCCCCATGAGGTGTTTTTTTAGTCTTACTATTTCAAACGGTTTATTTTTCAGTGAGGACTCGGCATAATCTGTAAGTTTTAATTCAGAATCCTCACCGACTAGCCTTTTCCATTCTTCTTCAGAAATAACCGGCCCTTCTTTGTCAAACCAATTATTTCTGCGAGTGATATGGATATCGTAAGCCATTTACATTTTAAAGTATAGCCCGCTGCTTAAAGATCACGAACAAAATCCTAGCCTCTATTTCCTTGAACCAACATCTTAAGAGCTTGAGATAATCTTTGCAGTTTACCCGTTTCAGTTGGCGTTCGGCCAACTCTAATTGTCGCATTCAAGTCAGGTTTAGCGAGCCGTGCTTGAGCCCGACTGAGATCAAAATCCGCGGCATCTCTCAACCTCGCTCCAGCGTCAACCCTCGCCCGAGTTTCACGAGCAGTTTCTTGACCACTCCCCAAACCTTCCCTAACTCCCGCGTCTCCTCCTTCCATCACTTTCACTCCCTATCAAATTATTTCACTACTTATGTTATAAAACAACTAGGGTGGCACTTAGGGAGTGATTTTAGAAAACTCGGATTGGGGGGGTTTGGGAACCAGAACGTAATCATCTCCAAACAGGGGTATTAAAATTTCTTCAAATTGCTTGGAGTAGGCTAGGAGCTGACTTTTGGGGGAAAAATCCAGTTCGACAGTTAAACAATATAATCCCGACTTGATAGTTTCATGCATTATTGATGATGTGCCGTATCTGGCATCCATATATTCCAAACTGTAAGCTTCGGCGTCGAATGTGGAATCGGAGAATTCTGCCAAGCCGGGAACGGGTGGAAAATGATAATCCTTATTGTTAACCTTGTCTGAAATTACTGCATACTCCCGAACTGGCGGATTTATTCTTAAGGGACTCATGCCCCCTTTGTCAAAGAACCGTGGGTTGGTCTGACTGGAATAATGAACGATATCATTAAACGAGAAAATAAGATAAAAATTAAGACGGTGCAGGCCGTCGGAAACTCCATCTCTGACCGAAAATACTCTTCCAAATAAATCGTTTTTATCTAAGCCAACACTAACTTGGACATAACCAAGCTCGCTACTGATAATCGCTGGGGAAATCTCGGCCGTGGTTGGACTTTCTTGAAATACAGGTGTTGAGGAGTTTTTAGGGAAAGGTAGAAATAAACTTGTTTTAGCTTTTTTGGGAAGTAGTTTTTTTAATGAGTCGATAAATTCGGAACCATGTTTTCCACCCAGTGAGCGTTTGGGAAATTGGGGAAAAACAAACTGAACGTATTTTGAACTCATAGCCGTCTACGCTAAACAATTGACTAAATTTTAAAGCATATCAATATTGATTTCCACCCCGTAAAACTTTATTATGTTGCTGCATGGATAAAATAGACTCTTATCGGAAATTTTTGGAAAACTACATTTCTCTTCTCGAAAGATTGGTCGATAAGGCCGAAAACGCGCCGGAACCGAAATTCGTTGCCCAACTTCGTACGGCGGAGCGCTCATTTAATTTTTTACTGGATGAGGTTTCAGGCGAAACTGAATACAAAGCTTTCAGCGTTCAAGAAATGCAGGCTTTGAAACAAAGAAGAGATAATATTGCGGATAAAGTAAGCCGGATTATTGAAAAAAGCGATAAAGCAATTAAGCGTTACGAAAGCTATTGCGATAACTTGAAAGACACAAGAAAACTATCGTCGCTTTTATAGTTGTATAGTTGAGAGATTTTCCCAGATTAAGTTAAATTCAAACTAACTGATACTCGTTCCTTTATAAACCGCGGGTTTTTCCATCCAGGCTTTGGGGATATCTCCTTTTTCCGCTTCCTCCAATGGATGGAGTTTCTCTCCGGGAATCGCACCTGGCGGGAAAAATCTAGAATCCGGAAGATTTTTGGGTTTTCTCTGTCCACCCGATTTCAAAAGATACGAAACTATCTCAAAAGTCTCGGATGTTACCTCTTGTGTTGTAAAACTATTAGTTTCCTCTTCAATTCCCATGAGTAAATTCGTCGCGACATCCGCCTCCAAGCCAAATTCGGCTTCGCGAAGCAAGTGAACAACAAGCTCTGACACAGATGAAGCGGGTCTGGCTAGAGACATAATATTTTGACCACCTGTAACATTTAAACTTCGAACACCTATATGAACTTTCTTAAGATTAGCCGCGTCCGAAGACTTAAGCATGGGAAAGTGTTCCTCGTGAGATCCACCAATAAGAAACAGTGTAGAGGCAGCCACCCCGGAGTACGTCAAATGAACGTGTTCTCTTTGAGGGGCGCTGTTACGGGGTTTTGGTATCACTGTTAAACGAAACTCTCCGTTTTCAATATCGTAGCTAACCCTTTCGATATTGTTTGCGTGGTAATTTTTAAATCTTATCACTAAGTTCTTATCGCCAGCTTCCGAGGATATCTTATTTACCCCAACCAGACGATTATGTTCGACAGTCATGGGCGTTTCGCAGGCGATGCTTACTTCTTTTTGAGATTGCAAGGCCAAATACATCCCAAGTCCTCCGGCAACAGTATCAAAAGTGGGATTAACCGGCAAAAGAAGCAATACCGATTTACTCCCATCAATAATTGGCTTAAGTTGACCACCCATAGTTATTGCACCGATAGTAACACATCACCAGGTTTAAATTCAAGCTGGGGCTCAAAAATTACTCCGAATTCTTCCCCCTGGCCAACCTCATCAACGTCAAGTTTGCCCTTTTTGAGAGAAATCACCCTTACATTCCCCAAAGCATTATCATCACGAAAAAGCCTTAACTTACTCGCTTTTGATATTTTCCCTTCCAATACCTTGCAACCAGCTACTTTTTTCCTTTCATAAGGGAAGCTTGCCGAAATCCGAGCTTTACCCAGAATCTTTTCTATTCCTTCTTCAATTAATTTCTCTAACGCTTCAAAAAGCTCATAAATGATCTTGAATTCAAAAATTTTAACCCCTTCTGTTTCACCGAGTTTCCGAACACTACTATTTGCTTTGGCTTCAAATGTAAAAATATTCGCTTTTGAGGTTTTAGCTAAAAAAATATCACCCTCATTTACATCACCCACACCTTTTGAGACGACGTGCACTCCTGAGGGAAGATTTGAGACGACTGCCTCTAAACTGCCGCTATTGTCAGCTTTAATAATCATCGGTAGACCTTCGTTTAAAGTTCCTTCTGTAAAAGTATCTAATTGTTTCTTTTCGACTTTTGTTGCCTCGGTCGTTATTAAACTCCCAACTTCGGGAAGGTGGGAAAAACCCAAAATTTGGCAGGGAAACCCGGGAAAAACTTCTCGAACGCTTTTCCCTTGAAAATTAAATAAACCCCTTACTTTAGCCTTGATATCAGTGCAAAATACAGTATCTGAAACTCTAAGCAAGCCGTTTTTAACAACTACCGAAACCAGCACCCCGCGGTTATCTTTTAAAGTTTCAATCACTACCGCTTCCAAGGAAGCCTTATCGTCTCCAGATATTTCTCCAACATCAGCCATTAAACTAATAGTTTCCAATAGTTCATTCACTCCCTGACCAGTTTTTGCCGAAACAGCAATTAACGGAACATTCCCACCACGTCCTTCAAATAATACTCCCAACTTTTCAAGTTCACCTTTAACTTTTTCTATCTCTGCACTTGGCAAATCTACTTTTGTTAAAGCAACTATAAACGGGGCATTAACTTCTGTTATGTAATTTAGCGCTTCTTCTGTCTGGGGTTTCACCCCAGCATCTGAAGCGACAACTAAAATTGCTATGTCAGCCAATTTTACCCCCCGCGACCTCATGTTCGAAAATGCAGCGTGGCCGGGGGTATCTATAAAAGTTATTTCTTTACCTACCCCTTGAGGCAGACCTTTTTGGGTAGTTATAACTGAAGCACCAATATTTTGAGTTATTCCACCGGCTTCCTTTTTGGCAAGAGATGTCTTTCGGATGTAGTCAAGAAGAGTGGTCTTTCCATGGTCTACATGGCCTAAAACAGTCACAATTGGTGGTCTTGGTCTTTTCATATTTAAAGTAATTTCTTTCTGCACCTAGATACATGTTCTTTATCTAGCTCTCCGCTTTTCTTCTTGCTTCTCTTTAACAGGCTTTTTGTTCGAAACCTTTCCTGACGAAATTACATCAATTTTAACGCCAGCAAGTTTACTTGCCAGGCGCACATTCTGACCTTCTTTACCAATTACTATTGAAAGTTGATCTTCAGGCACTACTACCTTGGCAGTGTTAGTACTCTTAATGATACTGATTGAGTCTATTTCGGCGGGGGACAAGGCTACCTTAATCAATTCCTTTTGATCATCAGTCCAGGGAATAATGTCTACTCTCTCACCGTTTAGCTCATTGGTAACTGCCTGCACCCGCACACCTTTTTGGCCGACACAAGAGCCAACGGGGTCAACCCCAGATTGCTTGGAAACAACAGCAATTTTGGTCCTGGTTCCAGGTTCTCTGACAATTGCCTTTATTTCTATGCTTCCAGATGACAACTCCGGCACTTCCCGGCTAAAAAGCTTTTTGACAAACTCAGGGTCCGCGCGTGACAAAATAACTTCTTTTCCCCTTGGACCTTCAACAATATTTTTAAGTAAAAACGTCAATCTTTGGCTTAAGGAAAGTCTCTCATTAGGTACTCGCTCCTCGGCTGGCATCAGACCTTCGGTCCTACCCATATCAACTCTCACATTAGGCCCATCAAAACGAAGGATCATGCCGGAAATTAAGGAGCCAACTCTGTCGGAAAATTCCTCGAGAACAGCGTCTTTCTCAGCTTCCCTGATTTTCTGGTGAATGACCTGCTTTGCGGTTTGGGCCGCAATCCGCCCGAATCCAGGAGGTGTAATATCCTTCTTTTTATTATGCTTTCCTTCCTCATAAGAATATATTTTTGCCTCGCCGCTAACCGGATCAATCTCTACTTCGTACTGAAGCTCTTCTGCTTCCTCTCCTTCCTCTCCTTGCTCCCGAGCGTCTCTTTTATAAGCAGCAATAATCGCCTGCCTGATTGTTTCCAAGATCACTTCCACGTCAAGCCCACGCTCTGTAGCAACTGCTTTGAGAGCCTGAGCAAATTCTGTTCTGGCTGTTTGCGCTACCATAAATTATTAAAAAAGGTGGGTCACCCCACCAATTATTCCTGATCCACAAAACCTGCTATAGTTTAAATCGTTTAATTACACAAGTCAATTTAAAATTATATTCCTTCCCTTCTCAATTCTTCCAAAAGGCGTTTTTGGCCACCAGTGAGTCTTTCGGGGACGTCGACTGTAATTCGAACATATTGGTCGCCACGACCAGACCCGCGAAGATTAGGCATCCCTTTTTCCCGAAGACGAATCATCGTACCCGACTTTGTCCCTGGGCGGATTCGAAGTTTCACCCTGTCATCAACAGTTGGCACTTCGACCTCTCCGCCCAATGCGGCTGTCGTAAAACTGATATTCTCTCTAAAATAAATATCTGCTCCGTCTCGCTCAAATTTCGGATCTGGTTTAACGTTTATTGAAAGAATAAAATCATCAAATTCTATTCTTGAACCATCATCAACTCCTGCGGGGACTTTAATTTTTCTTTTCTTGCCTTCTATCTGAACTTCCTTTGTTGCCCCACGTACCGCGTCATCAAAAGCAATCGTCATACTATAACGGGGTTTTGCGCGGGCACGCCTAAAAGGCGATCCTCCGAAGAATTGTTCGAAAATGTCAAACGGATCGCCAAAATCAAAACTTGCAAAAGGCGAACCCTTTCCGCCGTCACTTGAATAATAAGTATAGGTAAATGGCCCATACTGTCCGCCTTGTCCAAAAGGACTTTCTTGACCAGCGAATCCACCTCCAGGAGAAAATGCACTATGACCAAATTGGTCATAAGTCTGACGTTTCTTGGAATCAGATAATACCTGATAAGCCTCGTTAATTTCTTTGAAGCGCTTCTCTGCTGCCTCTTTGTCGTCCTTATGGCGGTCCGGGTGCCATTCCAGAGCCTGCTTTCTATAGGCTTTCTTTATCTCGTCCTGAGAAGAGTTTTTTGATACTCCAAGGATATCGTAGTAGTCTGCTTTCGCTGCTGCCACACTATGATACTACCTCCCCTTCTTCCGCTTCGGCTTTGTCGCCGTCTTTTGGAGCTTTCTTTCCTTCGGCTGGCTCAGGACCGTTGGTTTTCCCCTTTGTAGCCCCCTTGTCCTCCGTAGCTTTAGCTGTGGAGGAATACATCGCTTGACCAATTTGTGAAAGAGTTTCGGAAAGATCTTTTGTTTTAGACTCAATCTCGTCTTTCTTATCAGAATCTTTTACATCCTTAACTGCTTTAATTTTCTCCTCAACTTTTTCTCTAATTTCTTTGGCGACTTTATCCCCAGCATCTTTCAAGGCTTTTTCAGCTGTAGCTACCATTGCATCAGCATGATTCCTGGCAGTAATTAGTTCCGACTTTTTAGTGTCTTCGTCTTTGTGCTTCTCCGCTTCTTCCTGCATCCTTTTGACTTCGTCATCAGATAAACCAACAGCACCTGTTATCGTAATGTTTTGGCTCTTACCTGTCGCTTTATCTTTTGCAGTAACTTTGAGTATCCCAGATGCATCGATATCAAATGTGACCTCGACTTGAGGTACTCCCCTAGGCGAAGGCGGAATTCCGTCCAAAATAAATCTTCCCAATGATTTATTATCGGCCGACATCGGACGCTCACCCTGAGTTACATGAATCTCAACTTGAGTTTGATTATCAGCAGCAGTTGAGAATGTTTCAGTCTTAGAAGCCGGAATTGTCGTGTTTCTAGTTATCATCGGAGTCGCAACTCCCCCCAAAGTCTCTATTCCCAAAGTCAATGGTGTCACATCCAAAAGTAATATATCTTTCACATCCCCAGCCAAAACCCCTGCTTGAATCGCTGCACCCACTGCAACTACTTCATCCGGATTGACTGATTTATTGGCCTCTTTGCCGAAATATTCCTTTACTCTTTCAATTACCTTTGGCATCCTGGTCATACCACCAACCAAGATCACTTCGTTTATGTCATGGGGGTCAAGTTTTGCGTCCTTAAGACAAGATTCAACTGGTTTAAAGGTCTTCTCAATTAACTCTTCAACCAAGCTCTCGAGCTTGGCACGAGTTAGCTTCATTGTTAAATGAAGGGGGTTGCCGTCTTTTTGAGTAATGTAAGGCTGGTTTATTTCGATTTCGGAGGCCGCGGAAAGCTCAATCTTTGCTTTCTCAGCAGCATCTCTGACTCTTTGCAACGCTTGTTTATCGGCCTTTAGGTCAACCGCGTTTTCTTTCTTAAATTCCGTTACTATATAGTCAACAATCACTGCGTCGAAGTCATCTCCACCAAGATGAGTGTCTCCATTTGTTGCTTTAACCTCAAAAACCCCGTCACCCAGCTCAAGGACTGAAATATCAAAAGTTCCACCCCCAAGATCATACACTGCAATTTTTTCCGATTTTCCCTTATCAAGCCCGTATGCTAAAGCAGCTGCTGTAGGCTCATTAATTATCCTCTCAACTTTAAGGCCCGCAATCTCTCCTGCTTGTTTTGTTGCCTGGCGCTGGCTGTCGTCAAAATAGGCGGGGACTGTAATTACTGCCTGCTCAACTTTTTCTCCAAGATGAGTTTCGGCGTCTTTCTTAAGCTTAGCCAAAATCATTGCCGAAATTTCCTGGGGAGTGTAAGTCTTTCCTTCCACTTCAACCGCCGCCATGCTATCTTTGCCTGAAGTAATTGTGTAGGGAACCATTTTCTCTGTCCTCTTTACCTCGTCGTCTCCCTTCCTTCTTCCCATTAGTCTTTTAATCGAATAAATTGTATTTTTGGGGTTTAAGATCATTTGTCTTTTAGCCACATCTCCGACCAGGTTTTTGACAGGCTCGACAACAGATGGTGTAATGTTTCGTCCAGTATCCGCCGCTGCAATAACTTTTGGTCTGCCGCCTTCCATCACGGCAACAACACTATTTGTAGTTCCGAGATCAATACCAATTATTTTACCCATTATTTTTTTCCTCCTTTTTTATATTCTCGTCTTTTTGCTTTTCTGTCAAACCTCCATATACTTTTACTTTAGCATGCCTTATTATGTAGCCGTCGCTATATTTGTAACCTTTTAAAACAACTTCCTTAATTTTACCCTTTTGACCACCTTCTACAACCTCTACCACATCTTGAGTATTTTCATCAAATTGCTCTCCTTCTCCTGCCTGAATTTCATTAACACCTTCCTCTTTAAGCAGGTCTCTACATTCCTTAATCGCAATTGCTAATCCGGAATCGTTAATGTGATTCTGGGCAGCCTCAAACATATCAAAAAGCGGCAAAAACCTGGCTATTATTCTCTGGCTAGAATACTTGTAAAGTGCCTGGCGTTCTTCCTCAGTCCTTTTTCTTAAGTTGTCGTAATCTGCTAGTGCTCTTGCTAGTTGCCCCTTAAGTTCCGCTACTATTTCTTTGTTTTTTATCTTGTCTTTTTTCATCACACGGACAACTCTTCAATCAGATCGCCAAAATATCTGACAGTCGGTATTATATACGGATAATCAAACCCAAGTGGGCCAATAACTCCAATTGCGCCAGTTTTTCCTCCTGCGTTAAACCTTCTGGCGACTACGCCCACCGGCTCAAAAAATCTCCACCCCAGTTCCTCACCAAACAAAACTTCAACAGGAGACTCAAACTCAAGCCTTTCAAAGAAAAGCTCGTGCATCTTTTTAGTTTCTTCAATCAGTCCAAAGACGCTCCTGCAAACTGATAGATCTGAAAATCCGGGGTTTCCAAATAAACTGGCATAACCCGCATGCCAAGTACTCCCATCGTTTAGTGCGGAAACAGCTAGTGTATGAGTTCGCTTGGCCAAACCATGCGTAGCCTCATCAATTATCCCCTCAATATCACCTTTGTGGGTAGCTATTT
Source organism: Candidatus Woesebacteria bacterium RIFCSPHIGHO2_01_FULL_39_23 (assembly GCA_001792305.1). Taxonomy (GTDB): domain Bacteria; phylum Patescibacteriota; class Microgenomatia; order UBA8517; family UBA8517; genus 2-01-FULL-39-21. The sequence goes on along the minus strand of MGGH01000023.1, from coordinate 70,249 downwards.
CTTCTTTTGCCCTGACCTCGTCTGTCAGGCTCAAGTGTTTCTCTTCCATAAGCTGATCTATGTAAAACTTCATGGCTTTAGGAGTCGGCACGCGGCCCGCTGATGTGTGAGGCTGCTTTAGGAAACCTTTGTCTATCAAAGCCGCCATCTCATTTCTGATTGTGGCTGAAGAAATCCCAAGGGAGTACTTTTTTTCAAGTACTTGAGAACCAACAGGCTCAGCTGTTTCGATATACTCATCTATCAAAACTTTAAGCAATTGTAATTGCCTCACCGTCAGGTTATCCTTCATATGATTATATAATTTACCCTGAGCGTTAGCCGAAGGGTTAGCACTTATATATCACGAGTGCTAACTAGTTGTCAAGAGTCACTATCTGTACTTGTAATAGGTTCCTGTTCCTTGGGAGGCATTGAAGCACCTGACAAAAAAGCAGTACTTTTGAGTGTGAACTTTCTAGCCAGGCTAACAAAGACTTTAAGTTCTTGAGATTTCAAAATCCAGGAAACAAAAATATAAACAATAAATCCTATAAGCCCAACCGCTACCGTCAAAAATAAAAGATTTAACGTGTAACGGGTATCCAAAACGAACTTTTCAAAAGCAATAGACTCCGCATCAATTCTTTCCAAAAATGAAAGCCTTTTTACCCAAGTGTAACGGTCAAAAAACTTGAGCAGAAAATACATTACAAATCCGGAAATAGACGCGGCGGCAAAAATTTTAGATAAAGGTATAAAAAGCTTTTTCCAGTCTGTATGATTAACCTTTTTTACCAAAAGGTAAAAGAGTAAAACGGTCTGCAATATCATTGAGAGCGAGAATGACAAGGCTAACGACCAGACTTCAAATTTTAAGATTTTAATAAAATAAAAACTTGCAAAAACATTAAAAAAAATACTAATAACTGAAGCAACCACAGGAGTCTTCGTGTCATGGAGTGCATAGAAAGCTCTTGACAAAAGGGCAACAGCTGCTTGAAAAACCACCCCCACACCAAAAGACGACAGAACCATTCCGGTCTGCACTGTAGCCTCCCAACCGAAAATATCTGTACCATAAACTAAGCGAACAAAAGGAATCCTTATTATTATTAACATTGTGGCAAAAGGGGTGATCAAAAATATCATTTGGTTAAATATTGAAAACAAAGTCTTTTTAAACTCCGCACTATCATTTTCTATTCTTGAAAGGGTAGGGAGCGCTGCCTTTGCAATTGATATTCCAAAAAGTCCAACAGGCAGTAGCTGTAAAGTATTTGCAAAAGTAAAATAAGTGTAGGAAGCTGTTGAGATAAGCGACGCAAAATAAAGCTCAACAGTTTTGGCTACTTGCTGGAAAGAAAGATCGACTACACGAGGTAAAGCAAGCCGCCCGATTTTTCTGACTTCATCATTTGGTCGCACTTGATTACTAAATCGAAAACCTAACTTAACTGAGGCTGGAAGCTGGACAAAAAAATGTGAGGCTGCTCCAAGAAGCACACCAACTGCCGGAGCAAAAAGCCCCAAACTATTGGTAAAAAGCACAGTTCCAGCTATTATCCCAAGATTATAAAAAACCGGCGCCAAAGCAGGTACTAAAAAAATTCTTAGAGACTCGAGTACCCCAGTTAATACGTAGCTAACCACAAAAAAGGCTTGTGCAGCGAACAATACTCTGGCAATGGATGCTATTATTTGTATCTCTTCAACTGAAAATCCCGGAGCAACATATGAATATATTGCCTCTGCGTTAAAAGAAAAAATAATAGCTATCGGGATGAAGATAACCAGACCAATATTAACCACTCGTCCCGCTATGTCCCAAGCAAGGGTGTCTCCTTTTTTTAACGACTTGGTAAAAACTGGAATAAACGCTGAGGAGAATGTCCCAAAAACCAACACTTCAAAAAGAAGATCAGGAAGTCTAAATGCAGCAAAAAACAATGAAAGTTCCTCGGGCAAGAAGAAGTGTGCCAGAACTCTTTGGCGAACTAAACCCAATATTCTTGAGGCGACAACCATCAGCATGATAACACTGGCAGCAGAGATCACACTGGACTGCTGTGAGAGAAGAATTTGCTTTCCTTTTTTAAGTATCGTGTTCATATTGAAATAAAACCTTCCTTGAATTATACTTCACTCATGCCTGTAACTAAAACGGCCAAAAGGGCGCAGCGATCCAGTAAAAGAAAAGAAAACATTAACAAAAAATTAGTCACAAAACTTGAAGTCTTACTGCGGGTTGCGCAAAAGAGTAAGAAAGAAAAGGATATTATCGCTGCGGTGTCGACGATCGACCGCACAGCAAAAAAACATATTATTCACAAAAATAAGGCAGCACGTATGAAATCTTCTTTGTCCAGACTACTACCCAGAAAGCCGAGGGTTAAAAAATCTCTTCCCCAAAAAACTAAAAATTCCAAAAAGAAATAACTCTTCATTTATACCAATTTTACCTTAACTTGAAGTTAATAATAGTAAAATTGGGGATCATAATCTCTTACGAGAGTTGTAAACTCGAGTAAGAAGAGTATATTTCCTGATCTACCATGTGTTATATTGAGATCTAGAGTATGGCTGCTCGTAAAAAAAACAAAGAAATAAACTTACTCCCCCAAGAACAATTTGCCGCATCAACAACCGGCCGTGTTCTAGCTTGGGTGCTTTCTACCTTCAGAATGATTGTTATCCTGACCGAAATGATAGTCATCATTGCTTTTTTATCTAGGTTTTGGCTTGATATAAAATCAAACGACTTAACAGACGAGGTAGATAACGAAAGAGAAATAGTTGAATCCTACAGTGATTTCGAAGCGGTTTTCAGGAATACACAAAAAAGACTGGGAGTGTTTGCACAATTTACCACAAGTCCCCTACATTCCGATACAATCAAGAACTATATTACACCATACCTCCCATCAGATATTCTGCTTAAAAGTATTTCAATATCAAGAGGGGAAATCGACATCCAGGGCTCAAGTTTTACAGAGCAATCAATCGCCCAGTTTATTTCAAATCTGAACTCCACAAGCAAATTAACAGAGATTAACCTTACACAAATATCATCCAAGCAAGAGTCTCCATTTATAGATTTTTCAATCAGTTCAAAAATTAAAAAGGAGGAAAACATTTAAATGGCTGTAGGCTGGCGAAAGGACTACGTAAGATACCAGCGCTATTTCTCGAATCTCTTTGCAGTATACAAAAACAGAGACGATGTTAAAGCATTCTTAGAAATAATCCTATCTCTGGCAACAATAACTTTTTTTGTGGCCTTTGCTTTAAGACCAACAATTATTACCATCACCCATATACTTAAAGATATCAGCACCAAAGAAGAAACTTTAGAAACTCTCAAAAGAAAAAGAGATAACCTTGACCAGGCGCAAAATCTTTATAATCAACAAATCGACAGGATTCTGCTTCTCGATGACAGTGTTCCTAAAAACACAGAGGTTGAAAAATATGTGAGACAAATCGAATCAATATCGTTAAAAAGCAATGTGCTTCTCACCAACCTCAAAATCGAGGAAACCACAATAAAAGGGGCCCAGAAGCCGGTCCAGAAATCAAAAACCGAAGAGCTTGAAGAACTTCCACCCGGGTCTAGTGGATTTTCATTCTCAAGCTCAGCTAATGGTAACTATTCCCAACTAATCGCTTTTCTTGAGAATATCGAAAATCTTCGAAGACCAATCTGGATAGACGAAACAAATTTAATTCTGATCGAAACTGACGAGGGTAGCACAAGATCTTTGATGCTAAAAGGCCGCGTAGCATTTGAGGGAGAAGGGGTAAAAGAATGAGAAAAAGAATAAAAGTGCCAGGGCTTGTCACAATTATGGCACTAACGCTTATCACAACAATTCTTTGGGTGGGATTCGAAGTTGTTAGAATTGTAATATCCAAGCCGGAGCCGGATGTACCGCCCCAGGTTCTCGAGTCACTTAATCCGACTTTAGATACCTTATTACTTGACAAGCTTGAAAAAAGAGTTTACCTAAACGAAGATGAGCTTAATGTCTTCAAACCACAACCAAAACCAACTCCTGAACCACCAACAACAGAAGAGCAGGAAAACACGGAGGTATCCTAACTACTAATGAAAAAGAAAGGGCCATTTAAAATCCCAACTATTTTGGCGTTACCAATCATGTTCGTTACTTTTGTAGGGATAGCGCTCCTTATTAAATATCTTCAAGGCTATACTACTAAAGTAGGCGAGGGTGTCACCGCACAAGATATAAGGATCACAAACATCACAGACAGCTCTTTCACAGTGTCATGGTTAACTAACGCAAAAACCAGCGGGTTTTTGGTTTGGGGAAAAGAAAATACGTTGGAAAATGTAACAGGAAACAACCCTCCTACATTTGAAATGGTGCATTTTATCACCATCAACAATTTGTCGCCAGACACCATGTACTCATTTAAAATAGTTTCAGGAGACATTGAATTCGATAGCGCCGGGAAATCTTGGGAAGTAAAAACTGCCCCCCCGCTTCCCCCACCCAAACATACCGAGATAATATCGGGATCTGTCATTAACGAAAACGGCGCTCCAGTATCAAAGGCCTTGGTTCTTTTGTCTGGAGAAAATATTAGCCCTCTTTCGACTATTACCACCGATAATGGTAACTGGTTTATTCCCTTATCTATATCAAGAAAACAAGATCTACTTTCATATTTTGACATCGGTTCCAGAAGGACACTTGAAGTCTTTGTCCACACAGGTAGCGATGGAATTGCCTCAGCCGTTTTCTACACCGGCAATGCAAACCCAATTCCACCCATTGTCATTGGTAAAGCACAAGATTTTAGGGACAAATCGACTTCGCCAACACTCGAAATCACAAGAGCAAAAATTGATCTTTCAAAAAATGAAACCCAACCTTCAGGGTTTTCCGTCGAGAACTCGGACAACGAAATTGAGACTTTGGAGATACCCGAGTCAACAACAACTCCCACAACAGAGCCTGTTTTCGAAAAGCTTACAACCAGCGATAACTCTTATACATTAATAACACCCTCAAAAACAGATTCCAGTAGTAAAAATAAAACTTTAAGCGACTTGACACCAGTTTTTGTCGCCCCTATCATGGGAGTAAGCCTATTTTTAATAGGTGTTTATGTGGGTAGAAAGATAAGAGAATAATGGACCCAAAAATAACAAGTCCAAGTGATCAGAATCAGAATGGCGCTGATTTTATGGCTCCACCCCCACTACCCCAAAGTAACCCGACCCAACCAGCTGACAAAACCTTAAGCCAAAGCCAAGGTACGGTAACACCTTTGTCTAAACCCAATATCCCAATTGAAGAGTCGCCTCCACTTATTGACAATCACACAGTAATTGCCGAGGGCTCAGGCTCCACCTCCGGTGGGCGTAGTCGTAGTTCAAGTGGAAGGATAATTGCGACAATTCTTGGAATAGCACTATTGGTCCTTGGTGTTGGCGCTGGGGTTGTTCTTGTACGCCAGCCCACCCAGTTTCGCACAAGCGCCTGGGACTGCGAAAAATATAATTTCAGGGTCAGTCAAGACGGGGTTGTTACTGTCAAAAATGACTCTAGTATGGACGAGCCACTGCAAAAAGCTAAAGTTTTTATAAATTCAGTTGAGGTCGCTACTTTTGATGTACCAAATTTGAAATCAGACGAAGAATCAACTTTAGGTAACGTTTCTGTCCCTGACAACGGTTTTAGCTGGCAAGTAATTGGCTCTAAAGATTGCAGCGACAGTGGAACTTACGGACCGAAAGAAACTCCAAAACCTCCTAAATACGAGACGCGGATAGATTGCAGCGGAGCTTTTATTAAAAACACATCGGATGATGACGATGATGATAATAATAATGACAATGATGACAATGATAATCATAAAATAAGCGGTATATTTGAACAGTTTGACCCCTACTTTAAAAAGGAATTTAGTCTTGGCCCAGGTGAATCTGCAAGTCAGAACTGGCAAGGAGATCTAACGCCCAATGTAACACTTATGTATATAGATGTGTCAGGCCAAGGTAGAATAAAAGGAGAGCATTACCCATCCAACTGTGGTACACCGTCACCGACTCCAACTTCGACTCCAAATCTTTCCTGCCCATCTGGTACTGAATTGTTATTCTCTAATTTAGGACAACAACTGCGTGTTGGGGGTACTGTTGCCCAGGGAGGCACAATAAGTTCACAGCAAGGATCATGTACTGTAATCTCCAAAAACGGGGTACTCTTGGCACAATATTGTAAAAAGATCACTGTCGACTTTCCAAGTTCTGTGCTTCTCGACACAGCTTTGATTTTTGATAACGACCCCAAATCAGGAGAGCAACCGTGGTCAATAAACGGCATAAGTTTAACAGTAACGGGTGGTAATAAATGGGCTTCCCAGAAGTTGGATAAAACTGCAACCCAGATGATTTTTGATAACGGCGGAGACAGTTCGAATTTCAATGTTTGTGTTAAAAAGCAGGAAGCGACTCCAACACCTACGGCTACCCCAATTACCTGCATTAACGCTCAATGTGTGGACATCAAAGCTTACTCGGTTACGGGAAGTGTAACTGATCCTTCAAATTGGGAAGCTCTGACAAGCGCTGATCTTTCGAATCTTAAAAAAGGAGATAAAGTGTACTTCACTGTTTTGGGCACCACATCTTCGGGAACTATAGATAAAGCCAGATTTAGAGTAAATTCAAACACTTGGGATACAGAAGTAACCAGTAAAAAGCCCGGAAGCGAGGAATTTTACTATTCATATGAAGTGCCAGACAATACATATAGCTTTGAAGTTAACGCACAAGTTCATCATAATGAATTAGATCAGTGGATGTAGTTGAGAGAATTTTGATATAAAATGAAGGACTTTATAAAGAAAAACGGATTGACTTTCGCGATCACAATTGCAACTATTGTCTTGGCTGGTGTTGCAATTTTTACTGCTATAAGGCTTTATCAACTCCGTAGCGTGCCTGTTGCACCCACTGCACCATCCAGCGAGCCCCATGCGGAAACAGGCTCGCCAACATCAACTCCGTGTGAATACGGATCTTGTACAAAATTGACATTTACAATTGCTACTCCTACACCGACAGGTACATCCACCAGTTCGCCAACTGCGACACCAACTGGCACGCCGACGAGTACACCTACAGACACACCAACAAGTACACCCACCGGTTCATCAACCGCAACACCAACGAGTTCGTCAACATCAACTCCTACAAGTAGCTCGACATCAACACCGAGTACAAGTGCGCCATCCCAAAGCCCAACCAGTCAACCAGAATTGCCTCAAGCGGGAGTCGGTTTACCAACCTTGGTCGGCATAGGCCTTGGAGGATTACTTCTCATCTTTGCAATTGCACTAGTCTTGTAAACTTTTACCAACCATCAAACCATCTGTATGATTCATTTAGTTGGGGTGGTACTGGGATACCGGAGAAACGCGGGTAAAAATAGATAAAACTTAAAACAAATACTATTAAAACAGGGACTAAATACTTTGAATTTCTTTTAAGTACATAGCTTATGGCAATTACCATAAACGGTACAGATGGAAGATAATGGTACAAAAACATAATTCTAGGGGATGCTGCCCAGGGAGCAAAAAAGATAACGTACGAAAAAACAATTAGCCCGAGCTTTTTATTTCTTTCACTCAAAGCGTAATATCCACATGCGATAATAGAAACAATACCAAACCAAAACACAAGAGGATCACCCATTATATAAATATTACTTACTACACCACCCTCTTCGCTTCCAGTATAAACCCACACTGGACGGCTTAAAAACGGCCAGCTCCACCATGGAGAAGTGAAAGGATGAGTTGCTTTTAAATTAGTGTGATACCACCACATTTGCTTCTGTGTATCAATAAACATATCCAAAGGAATAATTCCGATCTTTTCGTCAATGTTTCTTTGGTAACCAGTGTTTTCAACATATTCTCTCTGAATTTTTGGACTTAAAAATATTGGCGAATAAGATAACAGATAAACCAAAACCGGCATCACCAAAAACCACAAGTAAGACAGCCTAATTTTTTTCTTCAAGGCAAAGTGTATGATTAGAAAAATAGGTAAAGCCCACAGTGTGCTCCATTTTGAGGCGGCAGCGAGCCCCAAAGAAATACTTGACGCAAAATTTTTGGTCTTAATGAAAAGGTAAATTGAGAGCAACATAAAAGTAAGAAAGTAAATATCATTCATCCCTATTCTGCTCATGACCAGAGGTAGGCCCTCCAGTGAAAAAATGAATGCACTAAGTACTGCAATACTCCTGTTTCTAAAAATTGACTTTGAGATCAAAAAAATTAGAAGTGTTGCAAGCACACCAAAGATCGCTCCAGGCAATCTCCAACCAAGCTGATTCACGCCAAAAATGTACATCCCGGCTGCCATAATTAGCTTTGCCATAGGCGGATGTGTCCACTCGTAAGCAAAGCCTTCGGGATGAGGATTCCACCACTCCCAGGCAAAAGTATTACCAGAGAGCATCTGCCTCGCCGTAAAGGCGTGATAGACTTCATCAAAATACTCTTTTTGCGGTTGGTGAAGATAAAATATTCTTGTTATGGCGGAAAACAAAAGAATAAGAAGCACCAGCTTTGAAGCCGTATTTTTGGCTATATCGCCAAATTTAATATCAACTGGTTTTTTCCGGAAGGGAGTAGATATATTAAAACTTGGAAATTGATCGCTTTTTTTCTTAAAACCTTGCAGAATCAGGTTACCAAAAACCAGCAGGTTTCCAATAATAAAAACTTTTACTAAATCACCTGTAAAAATTTCCTTAAAGTCTTCGACTATCCATGTATAAGAATATATTGTATTCATAATATAGGTAAAAGAAAGAGCGATGTATGAAAAAACAATTCTCCAGTCAAGAACGGAGACAATAGCAAGATAGGCAAATGAGGGCATAAGATGCCTCTCGTGCATTCGGCTGAAAAACAAAAAATTAGATATAAAAAGTATCGCAGCTAAGTAGTACTCTCCTCCTGGTTTTTTAGATCGCACAAGCTTGAAAATGGAGACCAAACCGACAAAACCCGAAAAAAGCAAGCCCCAAAAACCTGTTGTGAATATCCCCTCACCTTCGCTTTTCCAAAAACCACGCAAACCCCAAAAGTTGAAAGCATTAATCGAACTATACGGATATTGACCCAAAGTCATCTTTACCCTTTGAATAATAAATTCAGCTAAGTTCCCGCCCGAGAAAAAGGGCAAAAATCCCAGAGTCAAAAATATTAAAACTAAAGCTGAAAAAAGAAAAAAATTTTTCGCAGCAAACCTATTTTTAGCCATTAAAAACAAAATAACAGGTGCTGCTAATGCAGCTTGGGGTTTAACCATAAACCCAAACGACAAGAAAAAAGCCGAAAGGTAAATATTTTTTCCAAAAAATAAAATCGAAAGAAGAGAAAATAAAGAGGTAAGACTATCTATCTGACCCCAGAGGCTAGAATTAGACAATACTGCAGGGTTAAACAAAAAAATTGACGCGGCAACAAACCCTAGCTTTTCACCTTTTAATCTCATTACAATATGGTAAATTAAGTAGCCTGTGGCAAGATCGGAAATAAGCGCGGGAAGTTTAAACAGCACTTCCGTTGGAATGGGCAGGAGATTTCCAATTTTAGCCAAAAACCACAAAACATAAAGGTATCCTGGAAGATAATCCGACCAGCTATTATAAAAGCTTTTAAAACCACCTTCGGTTAAAATATTACTCCAGGCAATAAATGTATTTTGGTCAAGATCCAAGGTACCAAATGGTGATAATAAAATCCGGATTATAAACGCAGCAAAAATTAATAGTAAAATATTACTAATGAAAAAACTTTTCTTGCCGATTTTTATACTTACTTTTGTCATTTATAAATTGTTCGGACCAGTAGGTAACACTCCCTATAACTATTTTACGAGACTTTCAGCTGCTTTTCTAAATGGACAGTTTTGGATAGCCGAAAATCCACCCTGGCTGTCCGAATTGGTTCCAGGCGGCTCAAACAAATTTTACATCGTTTATCCGCCAATGCCAGCTATAGCTTCTCTTCCCTTTGTCGCCATTTTTGGAAAGGATTTTCCTCAGCAAATTCTAGCCCACCTGATGGGTGCAGGTATAGTCTTATTAACAGTCAAGCTTGCATTGAGAATCAAAAGCAACTACAAAGTTGCCTTTTGGTCAGGTACTTTAGTTGGGCTTGGAAGTGTTGTTTGGTTTCTTTCATCAGTTGGATCGTCGTGGTATCTGGGACAAATATCCGCGATGTTTTTCATGTTGTTTGCACTCCTTGAGGTAGCGGGTAAAAAAAGAGGGCTAATAATTGGAACATTTCTTGGTGCCTCGTATCTATCAAGAATCCACACAGTCCTCGCACTGCCTTTATTTATTTATCTTATCGCAAAGGACAGAAAGAGTTCCTTTCTTAAAGATGTTTTTCAGATTGTAGTTGGCTTTCTGCCGTTTCTAATGTTTAATTCTTTGTATAACTATGCCCGGTTTGGAGTCATTTGGGATAAAGGATATCTACTTATCCCTGAAATTTTCGAGGAACCATGGTACCAAAACGGTTTATTTCACCCCTCATACATTGGCAGGCATTTGGAAGTTATATTTAAAGGACTCCCTGTTATTAAAAACACTTTCCCCTACATTCAACCGTCCTGGTCAGGTATGGCCATCTGGATCACCACACCCGCTTTCATTTATTCAATAAAAACTATTAGACAAAAATGGGCCGTGCCTTTCTGGCTGACAATTTTGGCAATAGCATCTGTTGTTTTTATGCACGGCACCACAGGCTTTGCTCAATTCGGCTACCGTTTTGCGGTAGACTTTTACCCTTTCCTAATCTTTCTAATAATTAAAAATGTTACAAAGACTGACCTTAAGTGGCACCATTGGCTACTACTTTTCATTTCGGTTGGAGTTAACTTTTGGGGAGTTCTTTGGATAAATAAATTCGGATGGGTAAGTTATTAATATTTTTAATATCAACAAGGCTTGTGCTCTTTGTCTCGCTATTTTTCATAAATGGTGAGTTTGTAATATCGACTCTGGGTGAGAGATGGGACGGAAATAGCTATAGATTTATAGCCGAAAACGGTTATGTCCCACAAAACCTCGTCGGTAGCGAGTTTATAGTTTTTCTACCTTTGTTTCCAACTATTTTGAGATTTTTTAGTTTTTTGGGACTGCAAACGGAGACCATCGCCTTTTTTGTATCAAACATTTTCTTTATCCTAGGTAGTCTAATTTTATATAAGTTACTTAAAATTGATTACGAAGAGAAGTTTTCAAAAGAAGTTGTAATCTTAATTTCGCTTTTTCCCACCTCATACTTTTTTTCAGCCGGGTATCCGGAATCACTTTTTTTGTTTTTGACAGCGGTTTCTTTTTATTTTGCCAGAAAAAGTAATTTTTTGTTGGGTTTTTTATTTGCAGGCTTGGCATCGATTACAAGACCAACGGGAATATTTATCTTTCCGGCAATTCTTTATCTCCTTCTTAAGACAAAAAATATTAGTAAATTGATTTATGTCTTGCCGGGATTAATTTTCCCGATTTATTATTTATACTTAAATTTCAAATTGAACCAGGATCCTTTTTCCTTCTCACTTTTTCTTAAAAACTACTGGCAAAAGTCTTTTGCATTGCCCTGGGAAGGAATTACTAAAAGCTTTAAACTAATGACCCACTTCGACTGGGATACCTATCAAAGGGTCACAGCAGGTCTTTTCGAGGGTCTTTCGTCTTTCTTAGCTTGGATTTTTAGTCTATTAACACTATTTAAAAGATCCAATATTAACTTTGCTTATTTTATTTTTATGTTTTTGAGTACTCTGCTTTTTACCTCCACGGGATTTATACTAAGTGCCCCGAGATATATTTTATCTATGTTTCCCTTCCTTATAATTCTCCAGTTACTTTTGAAATATAAGCTATTTAAAGTCGTTTGGGTATTATTGTCCTCTATCCTTCTAATTTTTTATACCAACGCTTTCTACCTTGGAAGATGGGCTTTCTAAACTATATTTTTGGGTAAGCTACTATATAAGGACCAAATTGTTTTAGAACAGTTACGTCAATAGATTCGTTCGAATAAATCAACAAATAATGTCCAATATTCATACTTCCAGCATCTCTAAATTCTATTTCGTAAACATACTTCAAAACATATTCTGTTGCTGCATTTAGGCTGAACTCGTAGGGTTTATTAATATCGTTACTAATGGTAAACTCAATGTATCCTTTCTTTGCTGAATCCTCAATAATCCACAATACCGCATCTTTTAAAAACAGATAAGGGACATCCGAATAATGACTCAAAAAGCCGCTCGGGTATTTGTAATTCCCTATAAACGATAAATAAATAGCATTAAACACCAGCCACCAAAATAACACAAAAAGAGCGGCAATCAAAGTAAAATATTTTACTTTGGTATAAAACTTCTCGACTGCTAAGCCAAAAAGAATTGATAAAGGTGGCAAACTCATTAAAAAGTAGCGCGGAAGTGCAATGGGCGTATTTATCAAAAAGAGAAACCAGACCGGAGCCAGAGTCCACAATAAAAGAAGTATTGTTTTATGTTTTCCGTAACCTTTTTCGAAAACGCTGATAAAACCATAGATTAATACGGCCAATGTTGTAATTGTGGCTAAAATAGCAGGGGCAGCAATTTTCAATTCTTTCTGAAACTCGGGATATGCATAGCCAAGTTGCCATTCGAATCCATCTCCTGAAATTGTCTTTAAAAATTCGGGTAAAACGTCTCGAGTGGAATGCCCTGACTCCAAATCCCCCTTGTTAAATTCTTCCAAAACCTTTAATAGATCAAGACTACGATCAGGATATTTGACGTAGTAATGAAAAACAGGCAGAAAAAGGAGGAGTGATAATAAAAATCCAAGGACCATGTACTTTTTGGAAGTTTTCTTTATGCTGGCGAGTAAAAACAAAACACTTGTCACCACAAAAGAAAACGTATGAATATATATTTGTATAAGAGCTGCCCATGAAATAATAAGCAACACAACCACTGAAGTTTTCTTTTTCTCAAAAACATAAAAACTTAAGAGTATTGAAAAAGCAATAATAGTGGGCACGGGCGTAGGTTCATAAATCATTCTCGAGAAAACCACCCACCAAGGGTGAATAGCCAGAAAAAGTGAGGAAAAAACAGCAACTTTCAAAGAAAAATATCTTTTCCCGATTATGAAAATAAGGATAATACTTAACATATTAAAAACCGCAGCCGACAAGGAAAGAATTATTGGGTCTCGGGACATCAAAATAAAAGGGACCCAGAAAAAGAGTTGCATCGGCCCCCAAGATGGAAACCCCCAGGGATTTGTCCCAACAAATTCATAACTTTCAATCCAGTTAGGGTTTTTAAAAAATTCAATAACCTTAGAAGCCAACAGCGGCTGGTCATATCCAAACTCAATAGTATCTTGCCACCCTAATCGGAAAATAAGGTAAAGTAAACAAACTACTGCTAAAATCAGATATTGCTTTTTATCCACCTTTGAAGTTCCATCCAATTACCAGCACTCGGTATGAATACGTAAAGATTGTCGAAGTCGGGAGACTTTGGCGCTACCTCCAAGAATTCTTCGGGAATGCTTAAAGTCCTAAAGTTATTTCTCGCGTCAAAAATCTTCCTTGCAACAATTACCGACGCAATTGTATCCATATCTGTTTCCGTCCTTGATCCCACCAATTCTTTTATGTTCGACAACTTATTGAATGAGAAAATAATGTTCCAGCTTAGAATTTCGTTTTTTAAAGACAAAATCACCTTCTGCTGCCTCTTGGATCTTGCAATATCCGTCCCCTCGTCCCCTTCGGCATTTCTTGAACGGACAAATTTTAGAGCAGTATCACCATCCATAAATTGCAAGCCTTTCCTAAACTCGATTGTTTCATATCTACACAAAAACTTAGGATCATCGTCACACTCATCATTTTCCCGCCCAGGAATGGGATATCGATGATCCACAAACGAATCCTCCACGTCCACTTCTATTCCACCCACCTCGTCAATCAAATCCTTAAATAAAACAAAGTCAATAACCACGGCGTAGTGCACTGGTGAACCAATGATTTCCTCGACAGATGATTTAGCAAGAATCAGTCCTCCATTTTCTTGTCTTTCGTTTCCCCAATAATAAGCACTATTCAACTTAATCCTCAAAGACTCTATCCAAATGTCTCTAGGAATAGATAGAAACGAAACTGCATTTTTATCAAAATCGACTGAGGCTAAAACTAAGGTGTCGGTAAGATCTGGTGCCTCGTGGCCTTCACCACCCTTGCCAAGAATCAAAATATTTGTCCTACCGTCAAAATTTTTCACTTTGTCTTTTGGTGAAAACACAAAAGCAGTCACAATATCGATATAGTCTGAAAGCGGGGTCTTCTTAACAACCGAGGCAATCCCGACAACACCCAGGAACACCACACACAACACCCCCAAAATAATTATAATCCTTGCCAACCACAAGTGGCTCAAAAATTTTCGCTTGAATTTTGTAAAGAAAAATTTAGATCTCGCCATGTTACAATCAAAAACGTATAACGAAATCTATTTTAGATCAACTCAATACTGCACAACAAGAAGCTGTAAGTTACGGCAGTGGACCACTACTGGTCCTCGCTGGTGCTGGAAGCGGCAAGACAAGGGTACTAACACAAAGAGCCGCATATGTGCTTTCGCAAAAATGGGCAAGACCAGAAAACTTGTTACTTCTAACTTTCACTAACAAAGCTGCGGGGGAAATGAAAGAAAGAGTAGAAAAAATTACCGGCACCTTTCCATTTTTTACGGGAACTTTCCACTCTTTTTGCGCACGGCTGCTTCGCATAGACGGGGAAAAAATAGGAATAAACAGAAACTTCATCATATATGACACACAAGATCAAAAGGACTTAATAAAAGACATTATAAAAGTCTTAAATATTTCGGATAAATCCGTGAGTCCCGGATCGGTTCTTTCCTCCATAGATTCGGCGAAGAACCAAATGTTGACCCCCCTTATGTATGCGGAGATCGCAAAAACACCAATGCAGGAAAAAACTTTCAAAATTTATCTTGAATACGAAAAAGCTCTCAAAAAAGCCGACGCACTGGATTTTAATGACCTTCTACTGCACACAGTCGATCTTCTAAAAAATGATCCGCCTACTTTAAATAAATGGGAAAATAGGCTCACTTATGTTTTAGTGGATGAATGGCAGGATACAAACAAAATACAATACTTGCTCACCAAATTGCTTGTATCAAAAAACAAGAATATAACTGCCGTAGGCGATGCAAGCCAATCAATATATTCATGGAGAGGCGCAGATTTCCGAAACATTGCAAATTTAATTAATGACTTTCCAGGTATCAAAATTGTCAATCTTGAGGAAAATTACAGGTCTTCAGAAGTCATTCTGCTTGCGGCAAACAGTGTTATTTCAAAAAATACAACTCACCCGGTCTTGAAACTTTGGACAAAGAAAAAGGGCGGACCAAAAATAAAAATCTATTCTGCCAGAAGCGGGTCGGAAGAAGCGACATATATAATCAATGAAATTTTAAAAAATAATTTAAGCTATAAAGACATAGCAATTTTATACAGGACTAATGCCCAATCACGAGTTTTGGAAGAAGCTTTTTTGCACGCAGGAATTCCTTACGTACTGGTTGGTGGTGTGAAATTTTACGAGCGGGCCGAAATAAAGGACGTACTTTCCTATTTACGACTGCTTGTTAACCCCAAAGATCATGTTTCAACCAAGCGGGTAGAAAAAATCGGTAAAAGAAGATTTGATGAGTTTAAAAAATACTCTGTAAAAATTAAACCTTTAAACGCCAAAACCACCCTTGAGCTGATGGACGAAGTGGTGAGTATCACAAGATATTTAGAAAAATTTAATCCTGAATCAACCGAAGACTATGCGCGCCTTGAAAACATCAAAGAGCTCAGGTCCGTTGCTAGCGAGTTTCCCAAAATCCACGACTTTTTGGAAAACGTCGCACTTGTTCAACAAGAATATCTGCCAGATGATCCATTAAATGGCGAAAAAAATAAAGATGCTGTTACCCTAATGACATTACATGCTTCAAAAGGACTGGAATTTAAAGTTGTATTTATTATCGGTATGGAAGAGGGACTTTTCCCACATGCACAATCTTTATGGGAACAAGACGGGATGGAAGAAGAAAGGCGGCTCGCATATGTAGGTATCACTCGCGCAAAAGAAATTCTTTATCTAACTTACGCCTCCCGCCGTCTTTATTTCGGCCAAACGTCCTCAAATCCCCCCAGCCGGTTTTTGACTGATATTCCGGAGGAGTTAATCGAAACTGATAACGGCTACATTAAAAAAAGAATAACAGAGTACAATTTTGAATAAAAATAGTCTTATCCAGTAGCGTGTAAAATTACATCTTCTTCGGGCAGAAACAATGTGTCGTCTGTTCCCTCCAATCTCTTCAGATCCCTGTAATCAAATATTCTTGGGGGTTTAACACCTAACCTCTCCAAATCAGTCACCACATTTTGCCTTTGAATTATATTTTCCGTTAATCCTCCAATTTCGTCCGGTTCCGAAACCAACCTCCAATAATTTTGACCAAAAAGATATATTTCAATCCTGGCTTCTCCTGCCTCAGAACAAAACTCTTTAATTCTATCAAGCAAAGCCAAATAAGACCTGTACATTTCTTTATCTGAAATCGCAAGATTATCAAGTTCTTGCTGGCTATGAATTAATATTTCGTCTCCCTCGTTAGGAATCTCTTTTTGTACTTTTTTAAGATGCGTTTTTAATATTTCTTGGCTAAGTTGATGGTCAGCAATTCTACCCGAAAAGTGTCCTGAAATTATAGTGCCATCACCAATATTTTTGACAAACATTATTAAGCAGGGCCCAGCTCCCTTATTCAAAATTGGCGTTTTCCCATCTGTTTCTAGCCAATATACGTTTTTCTCGATATCTACTTCAACCAGATCCAGTGCTCTATTGCTCATTCTAAATAGTTCATTTTGAGAAACTACCCGTACTTTAATCGAAGCATCGCTATTTTCAGGTCTTACCTCGCCTGTCGGTTCACCTGACATACTCAGATTGTACCAAAGTCGGAAATAAATTTATGTACAATTACTTTCATTGTATGATTAGCATATACCATAAAAACATGGAATCAACCGAATCATCAACTCATCCACTTCAATCTCACGAGTGGGCGGAGTTTCGAAGGGGGTGGGGAAAGTGTGGAGTTTTAGTTGGTGTATAATAAAAATATGAAACCGATCAGTAGAGTTGAGGTTCAGAGGAAATACCCCGGAAAATGGGTCGCATTTAAAGAAGATCTTGTTACTGTCGCTGGTGTGGGGAAAACGCTAAAAGAGGCAGCAGAAAAAGCCACAAAATCCGGCACAAAAATACCCTATTTAATGAAGATACCCAAAGAATCATTGCCATATGTTGGGTACAATCTTCATGCATAATGAAATATCAATATCAAGAATTTGAAGTTACTCCCTCACCTGCCACACCCAGAAAAAAAATAATCTACAGGCCAGTGATTCCTGTAATTCTACTTAACAAAAAGAGAATTGTGGGATATCAAGCAATAGTAGATTCAGGAGCAGACTATTGCCTATTTGAAGAACTGGTAACTTCATATCTGGGAATTAAGCTCTCAACAGGTAAAAAAAGGAAAATAAGAGGTATTGGAGGAAAGGAAATAAAAGGTTACCAACTTAAAATTTTATTTGGAGTTGCGGGAAAGGAGTATGAAACCAACGTTATTTTTTCAAAAGAAATACCACAAAACTCCTTCGACGTTTTAGGAAATAACGGATTCTTCGACCACTTTAAAGTAACTTTTAATTATCCAAAATATATCGAGGTTGTTTAAATGGTAAAAACAAGAGAGCCAAAACACCCCTTACAATCTCACGAGTGGGCGCAGTTTCGACAAGAATGGGGAAATGAGGTTTTGGAAACCAAATATGGCGTAATTACTCTTCATAAAATCCCTTTTACGCCATGGAAAATTGGCATGTTTATCAAAGGGCCAAAACCAACACAAGAAATGCTTGTTTTTCTAAAAAAGATTGCTAAAGAAAAAAATCTAATATTTATAAAATTGGAACCAAATATTATAAAAAGTGAGGTCAATAATTCAATAATTCATTTATTCAAAAAAAACAACGCTGTCCCTGGTAAAACTTTATTTACTCCTACAACTTTCCGAATCGACTTAACAAAACCAGAAGACGAACTCCTGAAAAGTTTTTCCGGTAAAACCCGCTACAACATCCGTCTTGCCCAAAAACACGGAGTAAAAGTGATTGAGGATAACTCAAATAAAGCATTTGAAAAATATTTGGAACTGACTTTTGAGACAGCTAAAAGACAAGGTTTTTATGCTCACACACCAGAATATCACCGCCTTATGTGGAAGCACCTTCACCGAACACCGATCACCGAACACCGATCACCCCTAGCTCATCTTCTGGTTGCTAAATATAAAAGTGAAATTATCACAACCTGGATTTTGTTTACCTACGACAAAATTCTTTACTACCCATACGGTGCCAGTTCCGACAAATACAAAAATGTCATGACAAATAACCTTATGATGTGGGAGGCAATTAGATTTGGCAAGCGCCGGGGTTATAAGATTTTTGACCTTTGGGGAAGGGAGCCTGGAAAGGGATTTACAAAATTTAAAGAGGGATATAACCCACAGGTTATTGAGTTTTTAGGAAGTTGGGATTTAGTAGCACACCCCCTTTATCATCTTTATAGAATTGCTGAAAAAATCCGTTGGCTAGTTTTAAGAACTAAAGCTAAGTTTAGTCTTACTAAGACTTCTTTATAAACTATGAGAATTTTAAAAACCACCTTGGAAATAATTTTGGATATTCTAACTCACCCAATTGCAAAACTTAGTAATTTTATTATTCGAACACCACCAGAAAAATGGTCTTATGGAAAGGAAGGCAATGTCATTTTAGTACAAGGTTTTGGTGGAACCTGGTCATACCTAATCAAAATAGGAAATTTTATTAATGGTCTTGGATACAGGGTGCATGTTCTAAAAAAGTTAGGAAATAACACCGCCAAAATTAAAAAATGCTCGGAAATACTTGAAAACTATATTAACGAAAATGCAATTAAAGACTCTCTTATAATAAGTCATAGCAAAGGTGGTGTTATAACTAAATATTTTCTGATAAATTCGAAGTATTCAAACCGCGTTTCCAAAGTAATTAGCATTTCCTCTCCCTATAAGGGAACTTATTCAGGCTATGTAAATATATTTAACCTTGGTGAAATTGTCCCTTCTTCAAAGCTTATAAAAAATCTTGACCGAAAGGTTAGAGTAAATAAAATGTTTACAAACCTTTATCCTAGACTTGACGAAGTTGTCATTCCGAATAGTAGTTTAGTCCTCAAAGGGGCGAAGAACGTTAAAATCGACGTTGCAGGCCACTTGAATATTATAAACTCACCAGAAACCTTTGAGATAATCAAAGAAATACTAACCACAAGTCACTAATCGCTGACTTTTAAATTATGACTGATCTTCGACAAACCAAGGAATATGCAAAATATATGAAAAGTATTGGCTGGATCGTGGAAAGAGTTGGTGGTGTAAATTACTTTATAAAAAGGCTTCCAGTAATCGGATCATTTGTCAAAATCCAAAGACCTAAAATAACCGACTTTAATCAAATAAACCGCGTTGTGAAAAAATATAGAGCCTTTCAAATTGTCATAGAACCCTTCGACCTCGCTCAGGGTAAACCACTTATAAAGCATGGATTTAAACTAACTAAATCTCCTTATTTACCAAGTAAAACAGTTCACATTGATTTAACAAAATCGGAAAAAGAGGTACTAAAAGAAATGCATTATAAAACCAGATACAATATAAAAGTTGCACTAAAAAGGGGTGTAGTAGTCAAAAAATCAAAAGATATAGAAAGATTCGTAGACCTTTGGCTAAATGCGCAACCAAGTAGAAAGTTTTTAAAACTCGGCAAATCAATACACGCCATACACAACGCTTTTGGAAAAAATTCACACCTTTTATTGGCTTATAAAGACAACAAACTTCTCGCCGGAATTTTAATGCCTGAAACAGGTTATGTCGCCTACTATATGTATGCTGCCGCAACTCCGGAAGGGAAAAAACTATTCGCCCCAACCTTGGTTACTTGGGAAGTGATAAGATTGGCAAAGAAACTAAAGTGCAAGGTTTTTGATTTTGAAGGTGTTTACGACGATAGATTCCCTCTAAAATCGTGGCTCGGTTTCTCCCGCTTCAAAAAAAGTTTTGGGGGTTTAGAAGTTGAATATCCCGGCGCCTATTCTAAATTTCTGTTACCATTTTAGGTAATGCAAAAACAAACAATCGTCTTTATTCCCGGTTTAGGCTATACAAAACAACTTTGGGACAAGTTAATTCAATCCTTGCCTAAAAATAAATACAGTTGTCATGCAATAGATATAGATCCATACGGAACTTATTACAACAGTGTTCCTTTAAATTTTGAGACCTATCCAAATTATCTTAAAGATCAGCTTAAAAAGATAAATATTAAACCCCCATTTATTTTGGTAGGGCATTCGCTTGGCGGTTATATCTCCCTGGAATACACCATAAGATTCCCAAAAGAAGTGGAAAAGTTAATCATTATCTCGGTACCCTTACGAAACCCAAAATCAGGGTCTCCACTTTCTTATAAGTTTTTAATCTGGCTCGGTGTCAACTTTTATTTTGTCGACCGTGTGATTAAAAAAATACTAAACTCTAACCACCAATATCTTAAAACGGTTATCAAAAATCTAATACCTATGGATCCAGGGTTTCTAAAAAACAGCGACGCGAAGTCGGTTGCACTCTGTTGCAAAGACCTTTTGGCTCATAATTGGCCAGAAGAAACACAGAGCATAATCAATAAAACCCTAATTGCCTATGGAACCAAAGATCAGGCAATTGTCAGAACTCATGGCACAGAGCTTTATAAACATTTCCAAAACGCGAAAATTATCTCATTTGCCTGTAACCACAGTATTCCAGTAAAGTATCCGAAAAGATTGGCGAGGGAAATTTTAGAATTTATCGAATATTGATAAAATAACTTAGTAGTGGGCATAGACTGATAGAGATGGATATCGAAAAAGTCATCAAGAAACTTAAATTGTTATCAAACCCCAAAAATGTTGAAGGGATGGCGAGATTCGGGATAAATCCAAAGTATGCACTCGGAGTAAATGTTCCCGTATTGAGAAAGCTCGCTGCGGATATCGAAAAAGAGCTTAAAAATAAGTCGCAAGAAAAACACAAACTGGCTAGTAAACTGTGGGGTAGCAAAATCCACGAAGTGAGAATCTTAGCATCGATGATTGATGTGCCTGAACTTGTCACCCAAAAACAGATGGATAGTTGGATAAAAGAATTTAACTCCTGGGACCTGTGCGACCAGATTTGCATGAACTTATTTGACAAAACTCCCTTTGCATTTGATAAGGCCGCAGAATGGTCAAAAAAACACAAAGAATTTGAAAAAAGAGCAGGTTTTGCGTTAATGGCTTGTCTTGCCTGGCATGACAAAAACGCAGCTGATAAAAAATTCCTAAAATTCCTCCCTCTTATTAAAAACGCTTCGAAAGACAAAAGAAATTTTGTTAAAAAGGCAGTCAATTGGGCCCTCAGGCAAATAGGTAAAAGAAATCAAAATCTTAAAAAGACGGTAATTATACTCGCCCGAGAAATCCAAAAGATGGACAACAAAACTGCCAACTGGATTGCCAAAGACGCTTTAAAAGAGCTCTTGAAGTAAGAATGTCAAAATGAAATTAACCAATGAAAATCCTTATCGCGATGCGGACAGAATAATGGGTTTCCCATTGCTGTAAGTCGGATCGCATCTAAACTCAAATCACAAAAACATATATAATCGGCACCCAAATTCAGCAAAATAAATAGTAGAATTTATTAATTAATGCCAAATTTTAATATTCATCTTAATAAAGCTTTAAAGATCATGCTTGGGACAAATGCGTTCATTTTAATTTCAGGTGCCATGCTTGCCCCAATTTATGCATTGTTCGTTGACAAAGTTGGTGGAAGTTTATTGGATGCCAGCCTTACGGGGGGTGCGTTTGCTTTTGCAGCAGGTATTACAACCATAGTCGCAGGAAAATTTGCAGACAAAATTAAACAAAATGAGCTGATCGTCGCAGCGGGATACGCAGTAATAGGGTTGGGGTATTTGCTTTTTACACAAGTAAATTCTGTTATATTTCTGTCGTTGATCCAGGCGTTAATTGGTTCAGCAGAAGCTTTTTATAGCCCCTCCTTCGATGCTGTTTATTCTAAACATTTAAGCGTGGATAGGGCGGGAAGGCAGTGGGGTGCTTGGGAATCGATTAATTATTTTAGTATGTCTTTTGGCGCAATAATTGGAGGAACAGTTGTAACGCTTTTTGGTTTTAATGCACTCTTCATACTTATGGCGTGCTTGTGCTTCTCAAGTGCCATCTATATTTATTTCCTTCCACGTAGACTTCTTTAGCTATCCACATTGCACATTAATTTGTATTCGCAGTTTTTGCAAAACATGTGGCCGGAGCAAGAAAAATCAGACTCCTCAATTTGGCGACGTACTTTAAAAATTTCTTTTACTGCTTCCTCAAGTTGTTCCTTTGTCCTTTTGGTTGAAATTTTTTGTTGGTTGTCCAAAAAATACAAAGACAAAACTACCTCCTGCGGGCCTTTGTTGAAAGGTTGCTCGCGTATCATTGTTGAAGCTAAAGCGTAAAAGGTCATCTGCAGGTTTTTATCAATCTCTGGTTGCGAAGGGATATTGGCACCGGTTTTATAGTCAATTATTTCAATTGAGCCGTCATAGGCTTCATCAATACGGTCAATTACTCCGCCCATTTTTAACGGCCGTTCGCCTTCTTTAGATAACGGAATGGTAAATCTCTGTTCCAAAAGCGAAGGTATTACTTTCGGATTAAACTCTACATTTAAGTACCCTTTCAAATAATCTTTACCTTTCTCCAAAAATTTCCTTTCATGATCGCGACTTGTATACCCTTCTTTGACCCAATTACTATCTAGAAGTGACAAAATATATTTTTCGGTCGGACTTTCACCATTTTTGACCCCATCATAAAATTTCTTTAATGCCGAGTGAATTGATGTCCCAAAACTTTGTGAAGCGGAGGGGGGAGTCGGAATTCGCAGTATATAACCCAGCTTATAATGCAAGGGGCATACCCTAAAAGTTTCTATTTGGCTGTAGGACAAATAATCAACATGTAGCTTGGTTGTCGGTTGCCGGGCATCAGTAATCTGCTTCACGGATTGATAGTCCAAAAAAGACAACTGCTGGGTCCCCATAGTTGACTGTTCACTGGCAATTACTTCGTCTCCAAGCGTCTCGAAAATAAAAGGACTGAGCTTTTTTTCCCGTTTACCCTCTCCATAATAATCACTAGCAGTAAAATAAAGCCTTTCCCTGGCTCTGGTCATCCCAACGTAAAACAATCTTCTTTCTTCCTCTAGGTGAAAATCACCTTGCGGCAAAATCTCTTTTATAAGATCCTCAGGAATCGGAATTTGCTCGCTTCGCTCCGTTGATGGGAATCGTTGACCAACCAAATTGACCAAAAAAACAACCGGAAACTCCAAGCCTTTGCTGGAATGTACAGTTAAAATATTAACCGCATTTATATCTGTCCAGTCACTATCAGCCGCCAACGGCGATTCCCCAAGTTCTGTAGACAAATCGAGCCAATCAACGACAGTTGTAACAGTCGCATCCTCATGATCTACTTCATAAGATTTTAATTTATCGAAAAATTTTGAAATGTTTAGAGCTTCTTTTTGTGCCTCGGCTGAATTGGGATTTACCAGCTTTTCAATAAGTCCAGTATCTCGCAGGAAATAATACAAGATTTGACCCGCAGTTTCCTTTCGAACCAGCTTTAAATGTTTATTCACCAAGCCGACCATATTTTTTATTTTTTCTTTTGTCTCGTCTGTCACAAATAATTCGTCGATTTTCTCGCATGCCTCAAACATTGAAAGGTTATATCTCTTCGCAAAGTTACCGATTTTTGCTAAATCACGAGCCGAAATGTCAAAATATTCGATAGACAACACTCTATAGAGGGATACCGAATCCTCAAAATTATATAAAACTCGCAAGTACGAAATAAGATCAACTATCTCACTTTGTCTAAAAAGTCTTCCCGGCCCTAAAAACTGATAGGGAATTAAGTGTCTTTGAAAAGCTCTAATAAACGGCTCTGCATGGTTGTTTGCGCGGACTAGCATCGCAAAATCTTTGTACTGATACTTAATATCTTTGTAACTTAGTAACTTAGTAACTTCCTTAGCTACTGCTTCCGCTTCGTTTTCAACCCTAACTTCATGTATAAATTTAATAGACTCTCCGTCTTTGGCGACTTGCGAAACAAGCTTCTTGTCAACTTTTTCTACAACTTCCAATCTATCGGGGTTGTTATTCTGAATCAATTGATATGCTTTATCCAAAATTTCCTGGGTAGAGCGGTAGTTCTGGATTAAAGTGATAACACGGGTTTTGGGAAAACTTTTTCGAAACTGGACTATGTTTGAAATAGCGGCCCCGCGAAACCTATAGATACTTTGGTCATCATCTGCGACGACGGTTACATTTCCCTTCTTACCCGCAAGAAGTTTTACCAGTTCGTTTTGGGCAAAGTTTGTATCCTGGTACTCGTCTACCAAAATATACTTAAACTTTTCTCTATATTCTTTCAATACATTTGGCCTATCTCTGAAAAGTTTTAATGTCTTTGTTATCAAATCCCCAAAATCCATGACGTTTTCTTTAACTTTGACCTCGTCATAAGTTCTGTACGCCCCAGCTAATTCTTTCCATTTCTTTATTTCTTCACTATTTTCAGATTTAAGTTTTGCTTGCCCGCCGTAACTTCGGCGAAGGCGGGAGTTGTGATTTTGAGCCCAGCGGAAATATTCCGCGGGCGATATGTCTTCATCTTGCAATCGAGAGAAGTGTTGTAATATTCCGCTAATAAATTTCGTCGGATTCCCTAAAGGTCTGAAATAGTCAAGATCAAATTTAAACAAGCTCTTCCGGACTAAAGCCGTTGCGTCTGCTTCTGTCATTAACTTGTACCTCGGGTCAAGACCAATATGAAGTGCCTCAGTTCGCAAGACCCGATCGCAAAAGGAGTGGAACGTCATGATCCACATTTGCGTATAACCATAAGGCATAATTTCATCAACTCTGGTTTCCATTTCCCGCGCGGCTTTTTCAGTGAAAGTTAACGCAAGAATCTCTTGGGGTTTTGCTAGTTCGGAAGATATCAAATGCTTTATTCTTTCAGTTATGACAGTTGTTTTCCCCGTACCCGCTCCTGCGATTATCAAAAGCGGCCCACTCCCAAACTCCACGGTTTCCTTTTGCTCCTTATTAAGCTTCTTCTGCTCACTCATAAGCTCAATTCTACCACGCTTAAATTTTTAAAAGATAATAAATTTTTTAAATGCTACACTAACCAACCAGAAAGGAAAATTTGTTATGTCCAAAGCAATTTTTGTCGAGATAATAATCCTTTTCGCATCAGTCTTTTTGATCAGGTCTTTCGCAAAGGATTTCAGCCTGAACTTAAGGAAACTAGCCATCTTCATCTTTCCTCTTGTCAACTATATCATTGGGTTCACACTTAGAATCTCAGGAAATGGGGAACTTGTCGATATTGGCTATTTCTTTACTGAATTTACAACTCTTTTCGTTACAATTTTATTTTCTTTATGCATTTATTTTGGTCAAATTAAATATTGGAGGATTAAATGAAATGAAGGAAAGGAAGGGCTTTTTTGAGGTGCACCATCAAAGAGATGCCTTAACGTGTGGTAACGCTTGCCTTTTAATGATGCTACGCGATTTAACCAGAACACCCTTTGATCTCGAACGCCTTCAAAGAGAACTTTACATGGAGTCCTACGGTGTATATCCAGGTTACTATCCGCTTAAGGTTGCTGCAACCTTCGTTCGACATTTCCCAAACACGAGATTAACTTTTTACACAGACACAAGGACGCAACATAACTTGACTAGATCATACAATGAAGAAAGACAAATCGAATTAGTGTACCAACCATTAACTGTAGATTGGATAGTTAATCATACCCAAACAGTCGGCCCATTGGCGATTCGTGGAGACTACTTTTACTTAGGTTATGCGGAACATACTGACCACTTTATAACTCTAATAAGAGAACCTAAACATCGGTTGGTTGTATTGGATCCATCTTACGGCGGCAAAATGTCTTTAGACGATGAAAAACTTACACATTATTTGTCAGGGTATAAATATATAATGAACGCTTCACCTTTGGCTATAGCCATGAATGTCGATTTAATTTGAGTAATTTTATAGGGGAATTCATTTTTCACTCGGAAAAACATATCATAAAACATGGATCATCTGGCAATAATGAAAAAATCTTGGGGCCTCATTCCCAAAATCCTCAATGGTACAAAAAATATCGAGTCTCGCTGGCTTAAGAACAAGTCTGCTCCTTGGGACAAAGTAAAGGCAAGTGACACTGTTTATTTCAAAAACTCCGGGGAACTTATTGTTGTAAAAGCGAAGGTATCCAAAGTTTTACAATTTGATAAATTAAATCCGCGAAGAGTAGAAGAATTATTAAACAAATTCCACAGACCAGACGGAATTGAGAAAAATAAGATTGATTATTACTACAAATTATTTAAGGATAAAAAATGCTGCATTCTAGTCTTTCTCAAAAATCCTCAAAAAGTAAAACCATTTAGTATTAACAAATCAGGCTTCGGCGCAATGGCTGCGTGGCTTACAGTCAACAACATCAACAAAATTAAGATATGATCCAAACATAGTCTTAAATATATTCTAAACGTAGCACCGTATAATCGATAAGCATCAACTTATCACGATTGACTTAGTTTCCCTAAATACTCTATAATTCTTGCTTCTCTATGAATATTAGTATCCCATATCTGGTCGATATAATGACACAAAGACAAAAGGTATTCTTTAACGTTTTATTTGCACTGTGGCTTATCTTCGCAGCTGTTTTTTGGATATGGTGGCTGGACGAAAGCCATGTTGTAGGAAGACTGGGATTTGTGTTAAACAGCACCTTGATTGCCTGGAATATGATGATGCCTGCATATTTTTTCTTCTTTGTGGCCAAAATGAAAAAACCCAATCCCAAACTACCTATACCCAAAGGGCTATTGGTAGCCATGGTTGTTACAAAAGCCCCATCCGAACCTTTTGAAGTTGTCAAAAAGACGCTTTCAGCTATGCTTTCCCAGAAATACGCACACGATACCTGGCTTGCAGACGAAGACCCGACAGAAGAAGTCTACCAGTGGTGCAAGCGAAATGGAGTTTTTGTTTCAACCAGAAAGGGGGCTGTAGAATATCATCGCCCAAAGTGGCCAAGAAAAACAAAATGCAAAGAAGGCAATCTTGCCTACTTTTACGATAATTACGGCTATTACCGCTACGAATTCGTAATCCAAATGGATGCCGACCACGTACCGGAAGCCGGTTATTTAGAAGAGATGCTAAGACCGTTTGCAGACCCGGCAGTAGGATATGTATCTGCTCCAAGCATTTGCGACGCAAATGCAAAGAAAAGCTGGGCAGCAAGGGCAAGGCTATATGCTGAAGCCACCCTGCACGGACCCCTACAGTCTGGGTATAATGCCGGCTGGGCACCTCTTTGCATCGGGTCGCACTACGCCGTGCGCACAAAAGCTTTAAAAGAAATTGGAGGTTTGGGGCCTGAATTGGCTGAAGACCATACAACAACACTTATGATGAACGCGAACAAGTGGCGTGGAATCCACGCAACAGATGCAATTGCCCACGGTGACGGAGCAGAAAGTTTTACAGATAGTATGTTTCAAGAATTCCAATGGACCAGGAGTCTAATTATAATATTGCTGACAGTAACTCCTAAATACCTTAAAAATCTACCTTCGCGCTTTAAACTGCAATTTCTGTTCTCTGAATTATGGTATCCTCTGTTTTCTACAACAATAGTTTTTGCGTACAGCCTACCTATAATTGCTTTGGTTACAAACAAGCCATGGGTCAATGTGACCTACATCGCTTTCAGTTTTTACACATGGATCCTTTCCATTATTACACTTAGCATAATAATTTGGATCAAAAATAGGGGATGGCTTAGACCATCCAATTCAAAATTTATCTCGTGGGAAACGTTTGTTTTTCAACTAATTAGATGGCCTTGGGTGCTACTTGGTGTTCTTTCTGGAATTATTGTATGTATTTCAAGAAAAGACGTTTCTTTTAAAGTAACTTCAAAGGGTGAAATTGGTAATCGCCCTTTAAAAATAGGCATGTTAACACCTTACCTGGTTATTATCTTTTTGTCATATATTTCCTTATATGCAAAAGGTTCTCCTATGGTTTCTGGATATTTGTACTTTGTAATATTAAATATTATTACTTACACAATTTCTATCTTTATGATCATAAAAAATCACTTTAATGAAAATAAATCTTTTAGTCGTAAATCCAGATTATGAAAAAATACTTATTTATTACTTTTAGTTTATTAGTTTTTTTATTCCCCATATCCGCTATTATTACTAGGGGGTCCGACGCAATAAATGGTATTACCTGGGGTTATAAATCTATTCTTTGTAATTCACCGTTCGAATTTTTAAAAAGGAACTGCAACATAGACTGGAAAAACATAAAAATCAATTTCGGTGTTTATGACCCGAACGGCAATTTCGATTCCGTCAATACAATATCAATCGTGCACGAATTTATTAAATGGAACGAATACGAAAAAGGGGAATTAGATAATTTTTTCAATGAGGCAAGTAAAAATAACAGATGGACTATGGTAACTGTGGAGCCGTTTACTTTTGATGGCTCTGTTGATCAAACTAGTACCTTATTTGAAGATATTCTAAAAGGAAGTTACGATGAAGCTACTGATGCTGTCTGCTTAGATTTCAAAGACTCACTAAATCCTGTATTTATCCGCTGGGGTCACGAAATGGAAAATGTGACAGGAAGGTATCCTTGGGCAAAAGAGGATAGTGAAAGTTACATCGCTTCATATCGGTATTTTGTAAACCGTTGCAGACAAATAGATTCGAAAAATTATTTCGTTTGGTCACCGGTTGGCCATACTAACGCCAACAATTATTGGCCTGGAGGGAATTACGTCGATCTTATTGGTTTATCAGTTTTCGAATATCCCCAGTGGGACATAGACAATTATGGAAAAGCTAGAAGTTTCGATAATATTTTCGCTGACAGATACAACATGGTGAAAGATTATGATAAATCTGTGATAATAGCGGAGTTTGGTGTAACAGGTAACCAAGATTTCCAGAAAAATTGGTTATTTGACGCAATAAATAGCAGTAAAAAATACCCACTTTTAAAGACTATTTTTTACTTCAACTCTGTTGACAGTGAAGGGGTTTGGGGAGATAACTACGCAACTCCTGATTGGAAAATTAACCCCGATTTATTCAAAAATACTAATTAATTAGAACCGATTCGCCCATCATTTGCCACCAATAAATTGCCAACTGTTAAAAAAATCATGGATCAATCTTGTTTATACCAGATAGCTTATCAAATCCTAGATCGTAAGAAAAAATATCTTTGACATGTTCTTTTTCCATTTAAGCAATTAATATACAGGCCTCAATATCCAGTTTATTTTCGACATACAACTGAAAAGCCCTTAATAAAGTTTTTTATCCGGAATCTTATAGAAAGTGGTCGAAAGGATAAAAAATGCTGCATTCTAGTCTTTCTCAAAAATCCTCAAAAAGTAAAACCATTTAGTATTAACAAATCAGGATTTGGATCAATGTCCTCATGGATGGCAGTTTCAAATATAAAGAATATTAGATTATAATTATCCATGGCTCATACAAACAAAGTTCTTGAATATACAATTAACTGTTTCATTATTAAAAATGATAAGGTTCTTCTGATTTTTAATAAGAAATACAATTCGTGGTTTGGGCCTGGTGGGCACATTGAGAAAGACGAAGACCCCGAAACCACAATTTACAGAGAAATGGAAGAGGAAACAGGAATCAAAAAAAGCGAATTAGAACTGTTAGATCCAAGAAATAGCTTGCCAAAAGAGAATATTTTTTCTGATATGGGAGGCATGAAAAGCAGATCTGTAGTTACACCAACCTTCACAGACATTCATCAGGTTTCTGAAGAACATACGCATGTCGCTTATCGATTTTTTTTGACAACAGATGTTGACCCTAGAGGTTCCAAGGATAAGTTTGTTACAAACCACAAATGGTTCACTGAAAGAGACTTAGATGATCCAAAGTACAATCTCAAAAAACACGTGAAGTTTTATGCGAAGTATGCGCTTAAAATCGCTTCCCGCCCCTAAACTGCCAACAGTTGCCTTTTGGGTTCTTAGATTCAGATCTTTACTCACCCAACCCTTCATTTTCTACTTTAAACATCTTTCCGTGCCCAGGAATTATAAAGTCAGCTATTTCCAAAACTTTCCTGCGATTTTCTTTTAGCGCAGATATATCAGATGCAAAATCATCCGGCTTTTCTATATCTACCTTCTGCTCTTCACCCGCCTTCCACCAGAAAACATCCGCAGCTACAACATATTTTCCCTCATTGGTATTGACAACAAGTGATGCATGTTCAGGCGAATGCCCTGGTGTCTTAACGACTTCAATATCGGTTTCGGGCAGAAGCCCACCAATATCCCCACCCAGAGGCCCATTTTGCCATTGGACAGAATCGTAAATTGTTGCGTTTTCAAATATGCCCATCAAAGCACAGTGGTCAGGGTGATAATGCGTTACAAACACGCAGTCAATATCGCTTGTTTTCAAATTTTCATTTTTCAAAGCTTTCAAAAGTAGCTCACGACTACATCCTGGGTCAACGACAATTTTGAGCTTTCCAGTGTCAATAAACGTAGTGCTCGAAGTCGCATCCCAAGTCCCATCAGAATTTATCTTCGCATACCCTTCAACCAGGACCTTTACCTTATTCATTTTTCCTCCGCGATAACTTTTACTTGAGTAAGTTCACGAAAACCATATTCACCATGCTCACGACCCATTCCCGAATATTTGAAACCGCCGAATGGATTACAAGCCAACCAGTGGTTCGCACTATTGATATCGATTGTCCCAGCGTCAATTTTTGAAGCAACTCTTCTTGCTCGTGCTTTATTATTTGAATAAATCTGTGCACCCAAGCCATAAAGTGTGTCGTTAGCTAAACTAATAGCTTCTTTCTCTGTTTTAAAAGGAACTACAACCAATACCGGACCAAAAGTTTCCTCCTTCCAGACTCTCATGTCTCTTTTAACTTTAGTTAGAATAGTGGGTAGATAGTAAGCACCCTTTAAATTCTTTGGCCTTCCTCCACCAGTAACAATTTTTGCTCCTTTTTGGATCGCGTCTTTGACCTGAGACTCAAGTAATTCCAACTGCCTTTTGGCTACCAAGCTTCCCATATCAGTATTTCTATCTTCCGGATCGCCAACCACCTTTGACTCAACTTGCCTTTTCAACTTCTCCACTACCTTACCAAAAATCGACTTGTGCACGATCAATCTTTTTAATGCGTCGCACGTTTGGCCGCAGTTCAAAAATCTTTTTGAGTAAATTTTGTCGATTATTCCATCAATGTCTACATCATCAAAAACTATTGCCGGATTTGAACCGCCCATCTCCAAAATCGCCTTAATAAATTTCTTGCCGGCAACCTCGTAAATGTGTCTACCTACTTTAGTACTCCCCGTAAACCAGATCAGGTCCATGTCTTGGTT
This sequence comes from Candidatus Woesebacteria bacterium RIFCSPHIGHO2_01_FULL_39_23, assembly GCA_001792305.1. Taxonomy (GTDB): domain Bacteria; phylum Patescibacteriota; class Microgenomatia; order UBA8517; family UBA8517; genus 2-01-FULL-39-21. The sequence continues at coordinate 38,334 of MGGH01000023.1, read as the reverse complement.
TACCAAAATCTCACCCACCTTTCCGTCGCCATAAACTTCGGAAAAAACTCCTCTTGGTAACTCGCTTTTGTTCATCACTTCTTCAATCAATTTCCCTGTTAGTGGACATTCTTCAGAGTGTTTAAAGACAACCGTATTACCGGCAATTAAGTTTGGAATTACTCCCCAAAGAAACATGTCAAAAGGAAAATTCCAAGGAACAATTACTGCCGCAACACCTAAAGGTTCGTATACTGTTTTGTGAACTGATTTCTCGTCTTCATGAGTTATCTCATCTGATAAATATTTCTCGCCATTGTCCAAAAACCACTGGAAATAATCTCTATCCCAATCAATATCATCTAAACTTTCTCTTATAGGCTTCCCCATTTCTCTGGTAATAAGAAGTGCGAGTTCTTTCTGTCTCCTCATAAATTCTTTGAAAACCGGTCTTAAAAATTGTGTCCTTTTTACAATTCCAAGCTCTTTCCACTTTAACTTGGCTTTTTGTGCGGAGGCCACTTTTACTTCTATCTCCCTTTTTGTGGAAATATCAACAGCACCAATCACTTCATAATTCTTAGCAGGGTTTGTAGATACTAATTTTGTCATTGTAAAAATTACTGCGTCCACATCCCAACTTCTGAAACTTTGAACCCGGTTTTACCCAAAACTCTATATTTCATAAATATAGATTAACTTTTACTCTTTTCTGCTCTTTTTCTCAACATTCATATAACGCCTCCAGACTTTTATCCCAACAAACACTGCCAGAAAATACATTCCTACCATAACCGCAATTGACGGGATAAGTGTCAGAGATATAGCTTTCTTTAAAAAATAAAAAACAGCCATATCCCAAAATAGCGTGGTGACTGCTGTAACAATTAAATAGTTTTTGAAATTAAACCTTGCTAGACCAAAAGCATACGAGGCATAGTCAAATGACGCATTGCCGATTGTGCGGACAACAACCAATCCTTTCCAGCCGACAATTTTGGCAATTCTATCGACTTCTATCAGAGCCTTTTCTCCGACAAGTTTTTTTACAACCGGTCTACCAAAAACCTTTGCAATATAATAATTTGCGGCCGCGCCTATCATCCCGCTTATCCAAGTCAGGCTTACAGCTCCCCAAAAACCGTATGCACCAAGAACTGCAGGCCAAAGCGGAATTACCGAAGTCGGCGCGACAACAATGCTTAAGGCACCCATCAAAATATAAACAATTGCCCCCCAAACTCCGTAAGAAGTTACAAAATTCGATAGATTACCATAATCAAACCCGGCAAGAGCCAAAAATAGTATAGAGATTACAAAAATCAAAAGTGTAGGAACTAAAATTAATTTAGAAGGATACTTATTGCTTTTCATTTGAATTTGATGGTAGTCTTTTTTCTTTGATATCGAGTTTAGCTACAGAAGAAATCTTACCTCCAAGCCGAGAAAAAGCTTCACGCACGTTTGAAAGGGAGTTATAGGAATTACTTACGTGTTTCTGGAGAATACTTAAATTGTCTTCCACTCCTGAATAATCTTTTTGTATGGCCTTGATCATTCTTAAAATGTCCCTTGCTTTATCCTCAATCTTTTGCCCCTCGAAGCTCATCAGTATTGCTCTAAGGTACGCGTAAAATGTGGTTGGAGAAACGGGCAAAACACGTTTTTCGCTCGCGTAGTCAAAAAGCGATAGATCATTTACTACTTCATAATAAACCGCCTCGCTGGGGATATACATCAAAGCATAATCAATCGTACCCTCTTCTGTTAGAATATATTTTTTGGAAATTGAATCAATATGGCTTCTAACGTCCTTCTCAAATGCCTTTTGGAAATCTTTTTTTTCTTGTTCCTCTTTGGCACCCATAAACTTTCTGAAGTTTTCCATCGGAAACTTGCTGTCGACCGGAATTATTCCAGCAGCAGTTTTTATCGCAGCGTCAACTTTTTCCCCCGAGCGGAACGTATATTGAAGGTGAAATGACTGTTTGGGTAACATCTGACCTAAAAGCTCCTTCAAGACTTGTTCACCTACGTTACCGCGAAGCTTGGGGCTATTTAAGAATTCTTGAAGTTCGCGCATTGAGCGACCTATTTCACTCATTTCACCGATGTTTTTTTGCACTCCGCTTATTACCTGTGCAGCTCTGTCAAGTCTTTCATTCAAAGAATTGGTATTTTTTTGAAGAGCCGAAAGCAGTTCTCTTCTGTCCTGTGCTGAAGATTGCTGCAATATTTTAATTACTTCCAACAGTTCCGGTGGAGTTTTGTTGTCTTTCAAGTTTTCAATTTTTTTAGAAATATAAAATGCAACTGCCAAAAATGTTACCAAGATTAATACCAGAAGAAAAATTTCATTCATTGCTTACAGGCTACTTAATTATACAGTTTTTTTATATGTGCCTGTACAAGTGGTTCTGAAACCACTTGTAAATTATATCGGCAAAACAAGTAGAATTAAAGGAAATGAAATTAAGACGTAAAAATGTTGCTGAAAAAAAAGTAAGGTTAAGCTTTATATTAACTGTTGTCTTCTGGATCTCACTTTTATACATTTTTTTCTTTGTGAATCCTGAGAACAACCTTGCAATCCCTATTTTTATTGTTAACTTTTTCTTTGCAATGCTATTTACCCTGTCCATCATACTTCTTAATACCAGAAGAGGACTAATGATATCTATTGCTGTAACTTTTTTTCTTATCCTTAGACTGGTCGGGGTCGGAAACCTGCTGAATTTGATATTAATTGTCGGAATATTAACCGCTCTTGAGTTTTACTTTAGAAAATCTTACTGATATACTTCACTTGATTTTTAAAGCACTAAAAATATGCGCACGGCAAAAATCAAACTCAGTAAGTTTTTGGAAGATGAGATTAGGGGAACTTTTGCTCAAGTAATAACAGATATCAAAACTACAGAAGAATCAAACACTTTTATTAAAGACTTTTTTACGGATACGGAACTTACACTTCTATCCAAAAGACTTGCAATAGGTTATTGGTTATCTAAAAAAAGAAATTACGAAAACATTAAAACCAATTTAAAGGTATCAAGCGCAACTATTGCTGTAGTTTCTGAAATGCTTAATAAACCCGGATTCAAGCTCGCAATCAAAAAAATGGAGGCTGAAGAATGGGCCAATAAATGGGCAGAAAGAATAAAAAAGGTCACCAGGTTGAAATAAAAGCGGAACTCTCTTGGGGGGTTTGTTTCTTATGAACAAGAAATTTTATATTACTACACCAATTTATTATGCTAATGGGTCACCTCATGTGGGACATTTTATAACCACCACGGCAGCTGATGTGATAGCGAGGTTATACCGTCTAATACTTGGAAAGAGCAACGTGTTTTTTACGACAGGACTTGACGAACATGGAACCACAGTTGAACAGGCTGCAAAAAAGGAAGGGTATATATTAAAAACTTTTCAAAAATATGTAGACAAAAGGGCAATTGAATGGGAAAAAGCGTTTAAACAAACAAACATTAGCTACGACTACTTTGCAAGAACCACTAATTCGAAACATGAAGATTTTGCCAGACAGTTTATTCAAAAACTGATCCATAACAACGACGTTTACAAGTCTAAATATTATGGAAAGTATTGCAATGGTTGTGAAAAATTTCTTACGCTCTCTGACTTAAATGAAAAGGGACATTGCCCACTACACAGACCAGACCAGGTAGTGAAAATCGAGGAGGAGAATTATTTTTTTAAACTTTCCAAATATACTCCAACCGTCAAAAAGTTAATTGCGGAAAACAAAATCAAAATTATCCCCGAAGGAAAAAGGGCAGAGATTCTCTCAAGACTAGAGACTAAAATCGAAGACATTAGTATCTCAAGGCCTAAAGAAAAAGTTGCTTGGGGTATAGAGTTCCCAGGGGACAAAAATCAAACTATTTATGTTTGGGTAGAAGCTCTTCTAAACTACCTTTCATCGCTTGAAATAAATGGCAACAAAGAATTTTGGTTAAACACCTATCATTTTCTCGGAAAAGACATCAGCTGGTTCCATAATGTAATTTGGCCTGCTCTGCTTCTTTCGGCGAAACACCAGCTTTTTAAAGGAACTTTCGTTCACAGCTTTGTTATCATTGCTGGCGAGAAAATCAGCAAATCCAAAGGAAACATTATTACTCCCAAAGAACTTATAGACAAATTTGGCGTGGATGGAGCAAGATACGTTATTTTAAGCAACTTTCCTTATATCAACGATTCTGACATTACATGGGCTCGCCTTACGAAAAAATATAATGCTGACCTTGCAAACGGGCTCGGGAATTTGGTCTCAAGAGTTGCTAAACTTTGTGAAAAATCTGGCTACAACTTTCTAACCCAAGGGGTTACTTCATTTGACGAAAGTGTACAAAAATATCTTAATGAGTTTCGTTTTGATCTAGCTCTCGACGTTATTTGGAACAAAATAAGCAACCAGGATAAGGGTATAAACGTAACAAAACCTTGGGAGTTAAAGAACCGAAAACTCAAAGAAATACTAAAGAGTTTAGTTTCAGAATTAAAAATAATCGCTTTTAATCTGAGGCCTTTCTTACCTGAAACATCAAATAGAATTGAAGAAATCTTTAAGGGGCCAGAGATAAAAAGTGGAGAAATATTGTTCCCTCGACTAAAATAAATCTAACTTCATGGTCAAAAAGCTAATAAGCAAACATGAAAGGCGTTTTCTGCGTTTCTTTGAGATAGTCCCAGGATTCGTTTCTTGGAACTTAATCCTTTTCCCATATTGGGGAATTCTTGTTATTCCTTATATCACTGCATATTATGTATTATTCTTCGATATTTACTGGTTTTACCAATCTTTTCAAATTGCAGCAACTTCTTTTATTTCTCACTTTCGAATCCAAGCAGCAATGAAATTTGACTGGTTGCAAGACATTAAAACATTTCCAGACTGGAAAAAAGTGAAACATATTGTTATCATTGTTACCTACAAAGAGCCCGAACATACTTTAGAGCGAGTGCTTGACTCCCTTGTCGCTCAAGACTTTCCCAAAAACCAACTAATGCCAGTACTTGCCCAGGAGGACCGGGCACCTATTGAGCACAAAATCGACAAAATAAACCGGCTATACAAAAGGTACAAAAAGTTGTTGCCAAATCTTGAAGTAACTTTACATAAACTTGCTCCCGGAGAGTTAATTGGAAAAGCTTCAAATGAGCGATACGCGGCGGTGGTTATGAAACAAAAATACATTGATAACTTTAAGCAAAACATAGATTACTTTGTTGTATCAAGTTGCGACGCCGATCATGTTTACCATCCTAATCACTTTGCTTGCTTGACTTATAAGTTCCTGGATAACCCTAAAAGACATTTAATGTTTTGGCAAGCAGCAATACTTTACTACAATAATATCTGGCGAATACCAGCAATTACTCGCATCCAAAATACAATGGGGTCTATTTGGAATCTGTCTGTTCTACCGCGCCGCGACAGATTATTAAACCAAGCCAATTACAGCTTATCGCTTAAACTCTTGCACGAGTCCGGCTATTGGGATCCAGATAAAATTCCTGAAGACTGGGGCATATTTTTTAAAGCCTTCTATGCTAAAAAGGGTGAGGTGGAAGTCGAACCAATTTATCTCCCTTTATATATCGACGCCGCAGAGTCAACAAGCTTTTGGAAAACTTTAAAAAACCAATACGAGCAATATAAAAGGTGGGCTTGGGGCGTATCGGACTATCCTTGGATTTTCAGAGACTTCCTAATAAAGCCTGGTGTTCCATTTTTTTCAAAAACAATGCGCTTAATTCACGTCACTTGGTCGCATTTTATGTGGCCCGTTAACTGGTTCATTATCACATTAGGACTAACCATCCCGACATTCTTAAACCCTACCTTTGGAAGGACAACAATCGGATTTATGTTACCAAAAATTTCTTCCTTTATTCTAACTCTTTCTTTAGGATTCTTGATTGTCATGCTTATTTTTGACAATATCTATAAACCCAAACGGCCTAAGGATTTTCCACTTTGGCGAGCAATATTGATGCCTTTGGAGTTTGTACTAATGCCTGTAGCAGGATTTTTCTTTTCAGCTCTTCCCGGACTTGATGCACACACCAGGCTCATGCTTGGAAAATATATAGAGTATCGCGTAACTGATAAGGTCTGATATTATTTAATTAAACTTTTTCCATTTCCCTTCGGACACCACAGAAATTTGCCCGTTGTCAAATTTTATTGCCGACTGATCATCAATTGCATAAATCGGCTCCGGCATGTTTTTGGCGATCTTCGCCAGATTCTTGGTTCTTAATTTGGGAAAGTCGGGTGAGTTAAAATGTGGTCTAATATGAAAATTCACATAACCCAAACCTTGATTATCTTTGTACTTTCCAATGTCCTCGTAGTACAACTTTTGAGACATACTTAAATTAAAATTATCGGCGGTAATCATACTTCCTGCACTTATACCAACAAAAACTTTGGTTTTTAAAAGACTTCTTAAAATTTTAATTAATCCAGATTTTTTCAGCCAATACATCAAATGAAAAGTGTTTCCGCCTCCAAACATTAAAATATCAGCATCTTTCAATTTTTTGAGCCACATCTCTTTAGGCAGAGCGGAGATGTCAACTATGTCAATTTCCTTAAATCCTAGTTTTTTACAATTAACAAGATCGTCAATCAACCAATCCTTTCCCCCTTCTTCAACATTTGCAGCGGTGGGAATAAAGGCAAGTTTAAGACGTTTAAATGGTCTTTGGGTTAATTTCAACAAAGAATTAGCAATTGATTTATTTGTAAAACCACCGGATGTAAGAAGTAACTTCATAAATAAATTATACTACCCACTCAATTAAACACTCTTTGCACCGGATTTCAAACGAAATGGCTTTCCCAACTTTTTAGCCCAAGTGTCGGTATTCGTAGTCAAAAGAAGCATTGTGTAATGTTTCCATTTACCCCATTTATTGTCAACAAATCTAATAATTTCCTTGTCGGGAACTTTATTACCATTAAAATAAAATTGGTACATTGCTTCGCGACTAAAAAGGTCCAAGTGAAAGGTTGGCAGTCGAAATCCGATTGCTACAGTTAAATCCGCAGTATAAGGACCAACCCCAGGCAATTCCATAAGTTTTTCCTTTATTTTTTCTATGTCATCAACTTTACGTAAGTCATCCAGATTTATTTTTTCTTTGACAATTTTCTCTGCTACTCCTTTTATATATTTATCCCTGTAACCAACTTTACAAGCTCGAATTTCGGGCAAAGTAGCATTGGCAAGCCTTTTTGGGGTAGGGTAGGTGTAATAAATCCGATTGTCGAAGCTCTGTTTCTCTCCAAAATTTTCGCAAAGAAGTCGGGTCATTTCATATATTCTTTTGAAGAAAACGTTCTGCGCAACAATTACACCAAGAACTGACTCAAAAACATAAGGATCGGTCCTCAAATGTCCTCCATAAATTTCTTCAGATGCTGCCCTCAAGATTCGGTCTTTTTTGCAAATTACTTCGTAAAAGTATTTAACGTCTTCATTTACTGCATAAATCCATGAGATTAAATTTACAAGACTTTCCTGCTCGGCTTTTGAAACTTTTGTATTAAATTGGAGATTGATCATCAAAATCGGCTTCGGTTCTTCCTCAAACCCAACCTTTGCCAACACAAACTTTCCGGAGTCCACCTTAAATAACCTAACTAGTGTCTTTCCTTCGACAACCCAGGGTGCAAATACATAATGCGTTAGGAAAAAATCAAAATTATAAGGCCGAGATTTTTCTGGAATCGGAACTTTGTAAGCTTTATACACTATAACTAACAATATATCCGAAAGTTAACCGAAGTCAACAATAGAAATCGGAAAGATTGCAAACCTCACCAACGAATAGTAGTATTGCAAATATGGAATATAAAATTCGTAAAGCAACCGGAAAAGAAGTTGGCGCAATGGTCGAATGGGCGGCAAAGGAGGGCTGGAATCCCGGGATCTACGACGCTAAATGTTTTTACACACACGATCCAAATGGCTTTTTTGTTAGTGTTCTTGGAAACCAAATAATAGCCACTGTCTCAGCGGTTAAATACGGTAAGAATTATGGATTCATGGGGTTTTATATTGTAAAACCGAAATATCGAAAAAAGGGGTATGGAATGAAGCTTTTCCAAAAAGCATGGGATTATTTAGGTAACAGGAACAAAGGTGGCGACGGAGTTTTGGAAAACCTCAAAAAATACGCAAGGATCGGATTTAAACTTGCACATTATAATGCTCGTTATCAGGGCTTCGGCACTGGGAGCAGAAAAATCGGTCCTAATATAGAGAATTTGAGAAACATAGATTTCAGAAAAGTAGCTAAATATGACGATTCAGTCTTTGGTTTCAAGCGGTATGCCTTTTTAAAATGCTGGATTAATCAATCTGAAAGTTTTGCTTGCGGCCTAGTAAAAAACGGTAAACTCTTAGGATACAGTGTTCTAAGAAAATGTTTTGAAGGATACAAGATTGGTCCTTTGTTTGCCGACAATGATAGTGTTGCCAATGAATTATTCGATTCACTAATCGGAAGTGTAGATAAAAAAGAAAAGGTGTTCTTTGATATTCCTGAGGTAAACAAGAATGCTCTTAAAATTGTCAGAAAATATAAAATGAAAAAAGTATTTGCGACCGGGCGAATTTATACAAAAGGACAGCCTAAATTTCCTCTCCAAAGATGGTATGGGGTAACCACATTTGAGTTAGGATGATATAACCTCGTTAGTAGGAATTATTCGGCTTCTTGTCTTTTTATCTTTTGGAAATCCTGTGGGTAGAAGATACCCTTGCCAATTTTGCTAATAGCTAGATCTCCTCAACAGTTACTTTTATTCAGGGATTTTTCTTTAGTTTCCTTTCTTCATGCTAAACTGAATTTATGGTAAAAACACCTCTGTCCAGCAAGGTAAAAAACGAGGCCGATTCCATTCAAGTTTCTAAAAGAAAATATCTTTTTGTTTTTCTTTTATCCACGACTGTCTCAATAGGCTGGTTTGTAATCGCAGGATTTGCTTGGATACTCGCTGGTCTTGGTGGAGCTAAAGCTTCATATTCTTCTGCAAACGTAATTTATTGGGGAACATATCTTTTTATAGTATTAGCAACAACTTTGTTTTTTCGAAAGTTTTATCACTTAAAATTCTTTCAGACACTTATAATAACGCTCTTGCCAGGGATCATGTTTTGGTTGCTTCTAGGATCTGGCGTGTACTTCTCCAAAAGATCTATCAGAACCTCGCAAACAAAAAGGGTTCAAAATTTGCAGAATAACGTCGGTGCATCGGACTTTAGTTTCAGAGTTACGCCTCACGATACAAAATATTATAATATCGAAACTAACGTCAAAGTAAGAATTGAGCAAGAAAAAGTAAGTTTTTCTGACGTTAACTTTGGCATCCTAGACAAAGAGGATATACACCTACAATATGAGGGGAAAGACGAAAGAGCCACTGCCATTTATATCGATCGAGTAAACGTAAAATACCGCTCAGTTGGTAATAGTTCGGATTTCCAAACTTATAACCAAAGGGCTCAACACGAATTTTTATATCCAGGAGAATATGATTTTGAGGTTGTTTTCGAAAAATGGCTTGAATCCGCTCCGAGTTTGAAACTTAAAAGTTATCAGTTTGTAGTTTTTATACCAACAGGAGGTCTAACCAGGATAAAATCTTTTGATTTTGAAGGCCTTTAAAAATGGAAAATCAATTTACAACAAGTTTGTGGGGAGATGAAGCATTTTCGGCGGTTTTATCACGAAACTCCGTTCCCAAAATTTTGGAAATAATATCTAGAGACACCAGTCCACCGCTTTACAACATCACACTTCATTATTGGTACAAGCTGTTTGGAGATTCGGAAGTTGCCATAAGGTCACTTTCATTTTTTTACTATTTAATCGCAATACTCTTTGTTTATAAAATCGCGAACCATCTTTGGAACCGGAAAACAGGTCTAGTTGCAGCGGTTTTTACTTTTTTCAATCCCTTTTTCTTTCAATATGCATTCGAAGGCCGCATGTATTCGACACTTGCGGCAGGGGTAACAATATCGATGTATTTTTTTGCAAAAATAATTTTCCCAAAAACTGATTCCAATGGAAAAATTCGAAAAAGAGCAAATTTTAAAGATTATCTAGGGTACATTATTGGCACTTCGTGGGCTCTGTATAGCCACCATTTTGCCATTTTTGCGGTTATCATCCAAGGTTTGTGGTTCATCAAAGAACTAATCTGGGGATATAGAAAGACCGCTTTTGACATATTTAAGTCGTATCTTGCGATTGGCGTAATTTATGCACCCTGGCTACCGGCTCTTTATTACCAAACAACTCTTGTGGGCTCCGGTTTCTGGCTTCAAACACCCAACTTAACCAATTTGCGCGAGCTTTTACAGAAATACTTAGCTGAAGGCTTACCAAATAAATTGTCGAGATACACCTTGTATTTAACTTACGCCGGATACATTGTACGACGCTGGGGGATAAATATCACCAGGTCTCTGTTTCTAGCATCTTGGTTTTTAGGGCCAATTACACTAACTTGGGTTGTTTCGCAAAAATTCCAGTCGATTTTTTTTGACCGATATCTTCTCTACACTATCCCCGCCGCGATGATACTTCTTGCAAGCAATGGGCGTAAGCTTTCGGGGATCATCCTGACAATACTACTACCCCTTTTCATCTATACCGACTACCAGTATTTTGTTAATCCCACTAAAAGACCATTTAAAGACCTTGCAGCTTATGTTATTGAAGTAAAAAGAGGCGATGATTTTCTTATCAATTGGAATGCTGCTGCTCATCACATCTGGGAAACTAAGTATTACGGTCTTGAAGCTCCGCTATATGTGCCAGAGGGAAAAGAGCTTCCGTTTTATGTGGGAACTGCGCAAATGACTTCAAACGATATTGTAAGCGAAATTCCCAAAAAAGCTTTCCGTGTGGGAGTCATAACCAGCGGAAAGAGAGAGGAGGTAAAAGTCCCGGGTTTTAAACTAAGCGAAATAAAGGAGTTCGGAGAGCTGAAATATATTTTGCTGACCAAATAAGTTCTGATAAACTTAACCTGCAATGAATCTTCTTAAAAAGATAATTAACTTCTCTCTACCTAATTGGTTAATAGCAATGCTTGTTTTGGTTTTTATTCTTCGTATCCCTTCTTTTTTTGAGCCTTTTAGTTATGGCGACGAAATGATCTATTTGACCTTGGGTGAGGCAATTCGCCAAGGATTGGTCTTATACCGCGATATTCACGATAACAAACCACCGCTTCTTTACATCTTAGCCGCAATTGCAGGGAACGTTTTCTGGTTTAGAGCGATTCTGGCCTTCTGGAATATTATTTATATAGTAATTTTCTGGGTATTACTTAAAAGACTTCTTCCAAAAAACCCCAAGGGCCAAAAGGTCGGAACTTTCATCTTTGCCATACTTTCCACAATACCTTTATTTGAAGGTCAAATAGCCAACTCTGAAGTATTCATGATAGGTTTTAGCATCTTAGCGTTTTTAATACTACTTTCCAATAATCTGAATACAAATAAAATACTTGGAGCAGGGATAATGTTCTCTATTGCGACGTTGTTTAAAGTACCCGCAGCTTTTGAGATGCCAATAATAGTCATTCTCTGGTTATTCGAGGAAAAGTTTAATCTCGGGGGTTTGATTAAAGTATCTAAAAAAACTATTATCTTGCTTTTGGGTTTTATTGCGCCAATTCTTCTAACTTTTGTCTGGTACTTTTCAAGAAATGGTTTAAGCGAATACATCGGTGCAGCATTTGTTCAAAATGTAGGCTACTTATCATCATGGAGACCGGACGATATCCAAAAATCTTTCATTGACCGGAATTTACCTCTCCTTATTCGAGGTTTTATAGTCTTTGCGACTGTGACCATTCTTTATATTTACCGCAAAAAACTCTCCCCAACTTTTATTTTTGCAACCATTTGGTTACTGCTTTCTCTTTTTGCAGCGACACTTTCCGAAAGGCCTTATCCGCATTATCTAATGCAAACTGTACCCCCACTATCCATTTTGGTCGCAATTCTTTTTACAACATCCAACAAAGAGCAGGTTTTCTCCATAATCCCCCTTTTCATTTTTGGTGTCACTCCCTTCTACTTTAAGTTCTGGTATTACCCTACTTCAAGCTACTATAACCGATTTCTAGAATTTGCCACAGGCAGAGTGACTATCGAGGAATACTTCAAAAAATTTGACACAAAACTTCCTCGTAACTATAAAATCGCGGAATTCCTCACAACAATGACTAAACCAGATGATAGAGTTTTTGTTTGGGGGAGCACTTCAACTATCTACGCCCTGTCAAAACGGCTTCCTCCAATTAAGTACGTCACGGATTATCACGTAAAAGATTTTTATTCTCCCGAGATTGTTTTAAAAGATTTAGCGACAAGCCCGCCGTTTGTAATTGTTTTACTTCCTGAAGCAGATAACTTTCCACAACTAAAAAATTTTTTGATAGACAATTATTTAAGAATTAAGACAATAGACAATGCCGAAATTTGGCACTTAATGCGCCGTTGAGGTAAAATTTCCTAATTGTGAAAAAGTATGGCCGCAATTTAATCCCTGGGTCGCTCCCATTTAAGAAAGTTGTTGTTGTAAGTTTGCTCATCAATTTAATCACCATTGGTATCACCCTAGTCTTTCAAAACAACCTGCCTCCCGAAATACCGCTTTTCTACGGCAAACCCAGAGGGATAGAACAACTTTCCCAAAAAACGTATCTGGTCATCCCGCCCTCAATAGCACTGGCTATTACAATCATAAACATAATCTTTGTTCACATCATCTCGGATAAATTCCTACAGAAACTTCTCTCAGGAATAATTCTCATAATTTCCATAATGGCAGCGTATTCTGTTTATAAAACTTTTTCTCTTGTTGGAAATTTTTAGATGTTTCAAGACTTTGTTAAACTTTTTTTGGGCCCAATTATCGTTTCCTCCGGCGTAGCTTTTTTAACTACCCCCGTGGTCATAAAAATTGCATGGAAAATTGGACTAGTTGACGATCCACAAAAAACCAGACATCCAAAAGTAATTCATACCTATCCTGTCCCCAGAGGCGGAGGACTATCGATTTTTGTAGCACTTGCTTCTACAATAATTTTATTCCTTCCTTTAGACATTCACATAAAATCAATACTGACTGCAACGACGTTTATCACAATACTTGGAATACTTGACGACAAATTCAATATAAACCCCTATATCCGTTTAGTTTGTCAATTCCTAGTTGCTCTTATTCCGATAAGTGCAGGCATAGGAATAGACTTTATAAACAACCCCCTAGGAGAGGGTATAGTTGACCTGTCAAAAACTCCATTCATAGCAGATCTGTTTGCCCTTTTTTGGATAGTCTTTTTAATGAACATTTTGAACATGGGTGCCAAAGGAGTCGACGGGCAGCTAAGTGGTACTGTCGCGGTCGCGGCAGTTGTAATCGGAATTTTATCTCTAAAGTTCTCGGCAGACATTGCCCAGTGGCCAGTAATAATTCTTGCTTCAATCACCGCAGGATCATTCCTGGGGTTTCTTCCATGGCACATATTCCCGCAAAAAATCATGCCGTCTTTTTCGGGAGCGAACCTTGGCGGATTTATGCTAGCCATTCTCTCAATCCTAACAACCACTAAGGTGGGAACTTTAGCAGTTGTACTAGGAGTGCCAATAATAGACACCGGATATACAATAATTCGAAGGATTGTCTCTGGCAAGTCACCTGTTTGGGGTGACCGAGGACATTTGCATCATAAACTTCTGGACATTGGCTGGAGCAAAAGGAAAGTTGCTTTATTTTACTGGCTGGTTACAGCTTTCTTGGGTATTATATCTTTGAGTTTGAACGCAAGCCTAAAGTTATATACAATTGTTGGTGTTACATTTGCTCTGGGGGGAATTTTACTATGGCTTACCTACCGATCGAAATCATAAAAATCACACGTCCTGTCCACTGGGTCAAAAATCTCTCAGTTTTTGCGGCACTTCTTTTTAGCGGATCCCTCTTCAACAGAGACCTTTTTAATTTGTCTCTTTATGCCTTTGTCGTCTTTAGTGTTGCCGTAAGCGCCACATACGTTTTTAACGACCTCATTGATGCAAGTAGCGACAGACTTCACCCCATTAAAAAACATCGCCCTGTTGCTTCAGGATCCATACACCCCCTTCTTGCCCTATCTATAGCAACTATTCTAGCTTTCGTCTCCTTGTATTCTGCCGCTATACTGTCAAATCTCTTCTTTATTCTTATCCTAAGCTACCTTGTTATGCAGTTCTTATATTCTCTGGGCCTTAAAAACATCGCAGTTGTCGATATTCTTATCATCGCTTCGGGTTTTATTTTAAGAGTCTACGCAGGGGCTGTTGTGATTGATGCTCACCTTTCAGTCTGGTTTCTTTTGTGTGTAGTCTCCACTGCTTTATTTTTAGCGTCTGGCAAAAGAAGAGCGGAGTTAAACCTTATCATAAGCTCCAAACTCGTTACGAGAAAAAGTCTAAGCCACTACCAAAGAGAGTTACTCAACTCTTACGTTACAATGTTTGGTAATGCCTCTTGGATGAGCTGGGCACTTTTTACTTTTTTTGAGTCACCAAAAGCGTCGTTACCCATATGGCTTCTTTTAGCTGAAATATCAAAGACAACAACGATAAATAAGCTACTGATGATAACTACCCCTATTGTTATTTTTGGAATTATGAGATATCAAAAGTTAATTTTTGAAGGCAGAAGCGAAGCACCGGAAAAACTGTTTTTGACCGATATTCCTCTGGTTGCATCAGTCATTCTTTGGACCATTTCTTTGGTGTTTATCCTCTACAGCGGAGTTTCCGTAACCGGAGTTTAAGCACTATTTTTAAGGTGTGGTAGTAGGAGTTGCTTTTGGAGTTGGTGACGATTTCGCCGTCGGTGACGGTGAAGGCTTTGGTGACGGGCTCGGTGTAAAACTGGGTGTCGGTGAAGCTGATTCTTCAACTTTCTTTGCATATTGATTAGTTACCCAGCCTTCTTTTCCCGCTTCATACTCAATTTTAAACCATCCCGATTTCTCATCCGTTTCAAGCAAAATATATTCCCTTCCGGGCGCGACTCTGCCGACTTCTGCACTTTGAGTTGATGGTTTTTCCCGGACTCGCAAAAACCCTGTTGGAGTCGAAAGAATTTTTACTTTATCCACCACTTCCTCTTTCATCTCCTCTGGGACTTCCTCTATTACAACGCCTTCAACTTTGCCGGGCTCTGATGCAAGCTTAACTTCAGCAGTCAGTAAATACCCCTCAACCGCTTTGACTATAAAATCTCTTTTTAAGTATCCAACGGCCGATATCTCAAGATGATATTCCTTAGTCTCAAGCTCACTTATTTTGATCGGAGTTCTACCTCTACTCTCAGAATCCAGTGTCACTTGTGCACCATCGGGGATAGAAATAACCGACAAGTTAGCCGAGTTTCCTCCAATTTTTTCAAAGGAAACCACCTCTCCTGCTGAAGTGTCATCGGTATCTCCAAACATTCTTCGAATGACAGTCTTTATCCCCGCTACCAAGTTCACTTTTGATTGATATGGGGCAAGAGGTGTTTCAAATGAATCAGGTATCAGCTTTATTACAACTTCTTGGGCTTTGAATTCGCCCTCGTAGGGCGTGCGACCCACCTGCTCACCATTGACAAAAACCGTGGAATTTGGCGTGCTTTCAATAAGAAGTGCTGCCTTGGGGGGTTTAATTAAGCGAAGCACCAAAAACGAGATTGTTATAAGTATCCCAATGCCCGAAACGACCATCAAGGAAATTTTCAGTTTATGCTTCATTAGCCACAAGTTTAACAGAAAATGATGTATAATACCAACGACAGGCATTTTTGGTCTCGTGGTGAAGTGGAAACACGGCTGTCTGCAAAACAGCTATGCGAGGGTTCGATTCCCTCCGAGACCTCAAAGAAGTGACACAAAAATGTTTAATAAATTAACCAACTTTGGTTACAGAAGAGACAAAAAAGAAGCGGTGGGTTTTTATGTTTCCTACTTGGTTTTTATTATTCTTCTTGGAGCAGTAATCCAGGGAATTTTGTCCAATCTATCTCTTTTGACATTCGAGCTTTGGTCAAGGTTAGTAAGACTTTTTACAACCGCTATTACTTCTTTCCTGGTATATAAATTGCTGAAAGAAAAAAAATTACTAAAAAATCTGAACTTTTTAAGCTTTGGGCTTTTATCTATTCTCCTTGCGCTTTCGGGTTGGGCGTTAATTGGCCTTTTGATACCAGCCTACTTTACAACCCGCAAAAAAGAAAGTTAGCTTCGAGATTCAATGAAGTCTTTAATCTCCTCTGCCAGGTCGTTGAGGCTTGGTGAAAACATAACTGTATTTTCGTCTCTTGAAGCATCTACCACGCCAGCGCTACTCTCTATTCCCCCTGCAATCGAAAATTGCAAATACCCACTTATGAACGGGTTTGCTTTTTGAAGTTGAATACTTGATATGTTTTTAAAATTAATTGTCTTGTCGCCTCTGAAACCCTCCAAAAGTTTAGTAATAAGATTTCGTTTTATAACAATTTTGTTTTCATAAACTTCGAGAGTTACCCCGATTCCATTTAAAGTCTTTACAGGTGCGTCCTTCATACTTTTAATTATACCCAAAATACTTTTAGCGGCAATCCGCTGTTATTCATTTGCATCTAAAAATAACATTTTGGGGGATCAAAATCACTTGCGAGAGTTGCAAACCACAAGCAGTTCACATATCTGTGGCATATTCGAGCAAGTGGAGTTTATATTTCAATTTTTAACTAAATGAAACTTTCCCATAGCTTCTGTCACTAGGCCTTTAAGCGACATTAAAGATATTGTTTTCGTCACGTCGATAACCGACATATTAACACTAATTGCGATCTCGTCCGTTGTCATAGGTTCAAGCTCCAAGGTTTTACAAATTTTAATTTCAATTTCGCTTAAGTTTTCCTTAAAATTTGTCTCCCTATCAACTGCTCTCCCCCCAAGAATATCAGAAGGGTCTGTAACCAAAAACGCTTTTGAGTGTTTAATTAAATAGTTTGTTCCCAGGGAAACTTTGGAAGTAATTTGCCCCGGAACTGCATACACTTTTTTGCCTTGTTTTATGGCAAAATCGGCGGTAATCAAAGATCCGCTTTTTTCTCCCGCTTCCACAATCAACACCCCCGTTGAAGACAGCCCGGCAACGATTCTGTTTCTTTGAGGATACTTCCATAGTTGCGGCTTGCTATCTGGCGGATATTCGGAAATAACAGATCCGCCTTTCTCCAGAATTTCAGAGTAAAGATCATCGTTTTCAACTGGATAGCAAATGTTAATACCACATCCAAAAACTGCAATCGTCACGCCTCCGAATTCCACTGTCTTTTTATGAACCTCTGTATCCACTCCGTACATAAACCCTGAAATTGTAGCGACCTTATTTGTCACGAACAAGGATACAAACCGATCTACCACTTCCCTGCCGTAAGTGGTCATCCTTCTACTTCCGACAACCGTAATTGATTTACTCAATACCGAATCATTCAGGTTACCGCGAAAGTAAATTTGCTTTGGAGGATTTTTTATTTTTTGGAGATTAGTCGGAAATCCTCGCTCATCTAAGTTAATCTCTTTAACTTCCCAATCTTTCCAGTTCATTTAAAACTAATTTGAAGAGATAACATATATCTCGCCAGTTGACTTGTTGTAGAAGAAATCAACCACATATTCATAACTCTGCCAATCTGAAGGTCCTACGTCATTTATTACTCTAGCCGACACATAATTAGAGATAATTATCCCCTCCTCGGCCTCAGTTATTCCTCTTCTTACAATCACGGACGATTGGTTAAAGGTCGAGGCCGTAAGATAACCAGCTCTGATTAAGTCATCTATCATAAGTAAGAGTTCAAATTTCCCCAGCTCTTTAACACTTGTGGCAAGCAACGTTCTACTAGTTTGAGCAGAGACTGGGCCACTGAGATTTTGTAAATATGGATACCTAAAAGTTAAATCTGCAACAACTTGCGAGTTTCCTAATTTATAATTCGGTCTGAACAATCTTAAGATAAAAAATAAAATGATTAGGGAAACAACAGCAAATACAACCGCCAACACTCTCTTGATATTAAAATTTTTCATATTTTCTTATCTTCATTATATCAAAGATCCGACTCGATATTTTCATAATGACTAATTCTATCGATTGAATCTTTTCCTCCGGTCACGATACAAACTGCGTCTATTTGATATTTGGAGAATTTTTCTTTCATTTGCGAATTTTCAAGCAGGTATCCTTCAGCAGTCCTTCTTATTTGCCAGACTTTACTTTTGGTAATCATTTCCTCAGGCGACCCAAATTTTTCTCCAACTTTAAGCTTTACTTCGACAAAAATAAGTCTCGAAGATCTGAAGTTTGTCGAAGGACCCTCTAATATTAAGTCAATCTCTCCAAATCTAGTCCTGTAATTTCTCTCAATTACCCTGTACCCATGCCCACGCAAATACTCAGCCGCAATCTCTTCCCCCCTCTTCCCGATTTCTTTATTTAGGCCTTTTGGCATTTATATACCAGTATAAACTTTGTTGATATAATGTTTACCAATGAAAGACCTCTTTGTTTACACACTTGTCAAAGCTGTAGCTCCCCAGGTCGTGGAGAGTATGATAAGTAAAATAAAGGTTTACAGAAGTATAATTCTTAAGTTACCTGAAAATACAAATCAGATTAATCTCAAAAACAAGCTTTCTCAAATAGGTCAAACAGAAAAACTTTGGCATCTCATAGACAACTCAGATCCTTCAAATTTTCCAATAATTACGGGTGATACTAAACTAAGTACTCAAATTTCGGAAAATGAATTCTATATTGCATTTTTTAATGACAAACCCTCATTCTGGAATCCCAACTGGCCACAGATTACCATAGTAGTTCTCAAAGAACTATCGCCAACAGACAAATATATTGTAATAAGTTCATATTTCTTAAGGCCTCAAATCGCCGAGAGAGGTATCCTCACCAAAAACTGTAATATTGTGCTAGAGACAGTTTTTAATTATTACAAATCCCAAGGTGTAGATATTTCCGAGAATATTCGTTCGTCTAAAGTCTTGATCGACCCAATAACCAGTCATAACAAAAACATTTCTCCAATTTTGGCAATTTTGGTAATAATTGGGTTCATCTTGCTATTGCTGGGAGCCTGGGCTTTGATTATAAAGTTTAAACTTATCTAATCCTGCGGAGTCCTAATTCTGTTTTACAAGCTCTCGGCTTGTCACTTTCAGTAACACCTTGACACAAATAGTAATGTTTGCTATAAATTAGACCAATATGTTACAACCTAGAACTTATACACCGGAGCAAGTTGCCCAAATCCTTCAATTAAGCAAAAATACTGTTTATGAACTCATAAACAAAGGGGAAATTATTGCCAAAAAACTAGGAAAAGTATACAGGATTCCCCAAAGCTCAATTTCTTTTGTGTTTACAGGAATGGATGATGATGTCTACAAGGCACAAATGGAGGATGAGAAGAATCTCAAGCCGATCGCGAAAACCTTGAGGGAAGTTCGCAAAAGTGTATGGGGAAAATCCAAGTCTTTCTAGATGCCGACGTAATAATTTCATCTTTACTCTCAAAAACAGGCGCTTCGTACGAAATAATAAATAGAACGAAAGTTATCAAGGTCATCTCAAAGATCGTTAAAAATGAGATAGAAGAAGTTGCAAAAAGACTCGGGCTGTTCCATGAACCTAAAAAGCTTTATAAAAATCTGAAAATCGTCTCTGTAAATGCCACAAAGGAGGATGTCTTGAAAAGCTATCAAGAATATGTGTTTGACAGAGAGGACTCGCACGTTGTTGCCGGAGCTAAAAAATCGAAATCGAAATTTCTTCTCACTCATAATATCAAGCACTATAACGTAAATAAAATTAACTCTGATCTCGGAATAAAGGTAATAAAACCAGGTAATTTTCTCCAGTACCTCAGAAGCTCATCATAATCATTCGTCTGTGGATCGGATTCTGTATTGCAAGCTTTCGGCGATGTGGGAAGAAATAATTTTTGATTCACCCGCAATGTCTGCAATAGTTCGCGACACTTTAATCAAGCGAAAATAAGTACGGGCTGACAAGCTGTAATTACTGACTGCCTGTTTCAAAAGCAGCTGTGCATCCTCATCCAGATGGCAGTATTTTTTGATGTGTTTATTTTTCATTGAAGCATTACTATAAATCCCCTCGCTTTTAAATCTTCTTAGTTGAATCTGACGAGCTCTAACTACTCTCTCACGGATACTCTCCGACTTCTCGGCATTAATCTTTACCTTTGACCTCGCTGCAAGTTTTTCAACATCTACGGTCGGTACATTAAGGTGAATATCAATCCTGTCCATCAAGGGTCCAGAAAGCCTATTTTGATAATTCATAATTTGCCTTGGGCTGCAACGGCACTCTCTCTTTGGATCGCCTAGATATCCGCAGGGACACGGGTTGGCAGCTGCCACAAGCATAAAATTAGCCGGAAATTTAACACTTCCGGCTGCCCTGGCAATTGAAACAACTCCGTCCTCCATTGGCTGTCGAAGCGCCTCAAGAGTGGATCTTGGAAATTCGGGAAATTCGTCCAAAAACAACACACCGTTGTGTGCGAGACTTATTTCCCCGGGGTGGGGATCGCTTCCGCCGCCGACAAGTCCAATTTTAGAAACAGTATGATGGCAAACTCTAAAAGGCCTAGCGCGAATTAACGACCCTCCGGGAGGAATGTTTCCTGTCACAGAATATATCTTGGTCACCTCTAAACTTTCATCTTCACCTAAGGAAGGCAGTATCCCGGGAATAGCGCGAGCCAGCATAGTTTTACCAGCTCCAGGAGGCCCCTGCATAAAAAGGTTGTGTCCTCCTGCACAGGCAATTTCAATTGCCCTTTTAGCCGACTCCTGACCGATAATCTCAGAAAAGTCAAACTCAACCGGGGTTTCCTCGAGTAAATCGACAGCCTCTACATACTTCGTTTTTTTTACTACTCTTGTACCATTTAGATGCATAACAAGGTCATTCAGCGAGGTGATTGGGTAAACACTGATACTCTTAATGACTGCTGCTTCGTTCGCGGATTCATTCGGTACAAACAAATTTTTAACACTATTTTCTTTGGCAGAGACAGCGAGCAGAAAAACACCTTTAGTGTGGCGAAGTGTTCCATCAAGCGAGAGTTCACCAAAAAAGTATGACTTTTCTTTTGGAAGAGAAACTACTTCCAAAGCATTTAGAATCCCAACGGCAATTGGCAAATCGTAATTAGATCCTTCTTTGGGAATGTCGGCCGGAGCAAGATTAACAGTAATCTTTGCATCGGGAAACTTTATGTTGGAATTAATTATTGCAGTTTTTACACGTTCTCTGGCTTCCTCTACAGCTTTGCTGGGAAGACCTATTATATTAAAACCCGGAAAGCCTTTTGTGGCGATATTTACTTCAACTTCAATGGGAATAGTTTTAAGTCCAAAATGCGCCGCAGACAAGATCTTTGTTAGCACTATAAATCCAGTTTAGATTTTCAGAATTTTTTTAACAAGAAGGCACGAGTAAGTTGGGGTAAAAAAAGCTAGGCTACGCATTCAAAAATCGCAGTGGCTCTCCTTTAAGCGCTCTATCCAATTCATGGGTATATTGACGAACTTCATCGCTTAATAATTTATCTGTTCCGTATTGATAAAGACCTCTGTGAAGTTGCCTCCAAGTTCCATCCTCCGCCAAATCTTTATCTGCGACACAGACAGCCGCACAATCTGTTAACCAAAGCCGATTGTCCTCTCCCACCATAATATTATCTAAAGCGTTTTCGCCGATTACCTCCGGCATGACCCCTTCTCCTTCCTGCGGTTGTCTCATTTCCGGAAGCTTCTCGCTTCTTCTGTAAGTAATCCCGTAAGGTAAGTCCTCTCTAGGGAAACTAGTCGTTCTAATGGCCATTTGCAACGATTTAAGCAGGATATCATTCAGCTGTCTCATAACTTCTGGTGGAACAACTACCCTACCCGTCTCTTCATAATCAGCTTGTTGTTCACCTAAACCTCTTAAGTGTTTGCGAAGTGTTACTCCAACGATCTCTTTTTGCACAACATTGACTGTGTCTTCATTAACCTCCTGTACCCTAGACGCTGGGACATACTCCGCTAGTCCAAAATCGGGTCTTCGTAGTATCTTTAAAGCCTTTCTGTAATTGTTGGCAACTTCTCTGGCACTTTTCTCTACCCAAATATTGGCATGAAGGGGTTCACTCCTAGAAACACTTTTGACTACATAACCCCTTCCTTCTGTCTTAATGTCCCTGGCAACAATAGCCTGCGGCGACTTTCTTATTACTTCAAATCTTGTTTCATCCATATTTCCTACATTTCTTGCTGTTTTCTAAAGTTGCTTTCTCCCCATGTTTTTACAAAAGATGTTGGAAGAGCAAGGTTTTCTTTGCTTAGATAAAGCATTAATTTACCCTGATGTAATCTTTCGTGCTGGATTAGCCACAAAACCATGTTAACTTTATTCTCGTCAACTTTTTCAATTTCTATCAGTATTTCTCTCGATAATTTCGTTAATTGGTCAAAGATTACCTTTTTAGAATATTTAACTATTTCCCCTTTATTAGGAATGTCTTCTTGTGATGAAAAAGATAACTTCCCAATTCTCAGCCCTTTTAGATAGCACATTCGTGTTCTTACCAAACAAGAAAATTCCCATGCAAAACTTCTAAATCTTAGTTTAAAAGGCTTCTCATCCCAGATTTTTGTTGGAATTTTATTAGCAAAATCAATTGTTGAAGAATTTGTGTTTCTCCAAGAGTTCTTTAAATCTTGAACTATTCTTTTAACCACAGTTATATTATATTTCAAATCTGGTCTCGTCCATAGTCCAAACATACCCTTCCCAAATCCCCGTCAAATTGGTAAATTTTGTACATGAACGAGCCAAATCCTGAAACTCACGAAAACCCATCCCATGTAGGCTTGGAAGCTTTACTAATAACATTGACCTTTTCAACTGATAAGGCAATCCCTGACACAGTAAGAAGCATAGATTTAGGAGAAATCGGGCTGACTGCAGAAGAAATGCTTGATAGATCCCTGGCTGACCCCCAAGGCAGAGAAAGAATAAGAACCGTGGAGGTTGATTACGTGAGAAGACTTTCCATAGATAGTGAAGATACAATAGGAACCAGAACTCTAGCTCAACCGAGACCTTTTCGATATCAGTTGTTAAGCACAGGACAACCAGACCGACATTACGCGATGGAATTTCACACTCATGGACCCAACAATCTACCTTTCTCACCCGATGATGTTATTGGTTTATTCAGACCCAGAAACGACATTATTTCTCCTGTATCAGTGTTAGCAATTACACCTGAAAGAAAGATGCTAGGCTTTAGAGGTAAAGAAACCCCGGAGTGGGACCAGGAGAAACGGAAAAGGATGAATGAAAAATGGACCAGAGAAATCCTTGACCAAATACAACGTAAAACTAAACCCGGAATGACCCGGGATCAGCTGGATGGTATTGCTGGAGTAGTTGAGCACCGGTTTCTAAGATTCTTACGAGAACATTTTGATATACAACTATTTTCCTGTCCAGCTGAAGAAAATATAGCTCACCGCGAAAGTGCCTAGTTATTTATGGTAAATTTAAATATGAAGTTTTTTGGGAAGCAGATTCATATTCTGGCTATTTCAATCGCAATAGCGACAATCATAGTTGTTTATTTTTACCAAAACATTCTTCCTTCGCGCTTCCCCAATCAGCACCAGCCAAAAGAAACTGACATAACTAGCGATTTTTATGATCCATTTGATACTGTCGGAATCTGGCATGGTGTAAGTGCAGATTCGGTCAAGCTTGCGGACAAACCCACAGACACAAAAGTATTGGGGCAAAAAACCGGAAATAAAAGAATCGAAATCGACCTTACAAATCAGCGACTTTATGCGTTTGAAAACGATCAAAAAATTTATGATTTTTTAATTTCGTCTGGCCTTTATGACTGGACACCGAGAGGAAATTTTAGAATTTGGATAAAACTCCGCTATACCAAAATGGCAGGTGGAAACAAAGCACTGGGCACTTACTATTATCTGCCAAACGTCCCCTACACGATGTATTTTTACAACGATCAAGTTCCTGCCTGGCGAGGATTTGGACTGCACGGCACATACTGGCACAACGATTTCGGTCGCCCAAAAAGTCATGGCTGTGTGAATTTGCGGACAGAAGATGCTGAAAAACTTTTCTATTGGGCCGAGCCGCAACTTAATGGTAAAAGCTCAATTCGAGCCTCATCCGACAACCCCGGTACAGAAATTGTTATCTATGGGAAGTACAAAAGTTAACTCCTGTCGTTACTAAAAAGCATAGCTATACTTTGAGAAACCCTATTAGCTCTTTCGGTTAACACTGCCCCAGAAACATTCGGGTCGTTTCTTAAAAGGCCAGAAAAAATACTGCTAAGATAATTCGCAGCTCTTATTAATTTTTCGGGAGAAGCATCTACCCCAAGAATACTTCTTTCCCCTCCTACCCTAACAACCCCATTTTGCGTAAGAGCATTTAAAACAACCGCAGCCGACAATTTATATCCATCATAGATCCCCATTCCCACAGCATCACCCTCACAAGGCAGTCCATCCACAAATTCTGACACCATCACAGCGACTGTCGGAAGTGGTTGAAATATCCTGTTAAATGACCTCGGGTCAGCATAGCCGCCAGAAGCAATTTTTCTCAAGACTCCAGAAACAGAAAAAGCATCTTGAAGTACTTCTTCAAAAATCTGCGTGGTGGGTGGAGAATTGTTATCTCTCGTTGATTCACGCACAAAATGCCCATTCTCGTGTACCTGCATCGCCCAGAAATATGGGGAAAACATTTCTTCGGTACCACTTGTCCCGAATAACCTTGAAGTTATTCCCCATCTTTTTACATGCTTGGCCAACATTGACCAATCAATAAATACACCTTTTTTACGAAGCGACATCCCCATCATTTCGGAAAACAACTCAAAACCAGAGCCTATTTTAAATCCAATAATGTTATCGGGTCTTTTCAAGTTAGACCCGACGTCATAGGCCTCACATGCAGTTTGCCATGCGTCTTCATTTACCCTGTCTGCAAAAGATTTAAGCTCTGAGGGTAAACTATAAACCAACAGCAAGTTCATAAGCCACATTGGCCACTTTTCTCCCAGTTTCTGGTCACCAATTAGGTAAGAGGTGTCTAAATCCGCAAACAGAACAGGTTGGCCCCTAACGTGCCCGGCAGCAGCCAAATGCTCAATTTTCAAAGCTTTTTCAAGCAGAATATCTGGGTCAGTCTCTTCTTTCAAATCGTAAAGTGCCAAAAGAGTCTCCCGGAACTCGGGGCACCTGTCAAAAAATCGTGAATATCTTTTTGCTGAAAGCATATATCTTATACCCCAGGCTATCTTTCTGGTAGCTTCAGGACTATAGTACTCCCAAGAACCATTCCTACCGTCAAGTCCACCGCGAAGCTGATCCGCCGCAATAATATTAGCATTTTGCCCAAGTATGGAAAAAATTTCAGCAGCATAAAATTCATCTGTGCCACCTCCATAAGTTGCGGCTATCGTATATGGTAATGCCGATAATACTTCGGTATGGCTTACATTCCTTTCCGTAATCACTCGAGCTCTGTCTGCCGGGTGACTTACTCCCCAGTAATCTGCATCGGGGTCATATCCATGCGTCGCATAAAGAGCGCGTAATGGCCTAATCAAATTTACTTCCCTGGTCATATATAAGAGTACTAGATTTTATAGCTTTAAACTTGACTTTTCAAGTTATTATAGGATATAATTGGCCACTTCCCGAGATAATCGGGATTTTTTATTTCACCGTCACTAGTCTGCCCAATCATGTATAATTTTGCCCTAAATCTGCCACATTATCGCCTTACCTTAAACTTAAAGGTAATTAAAAGGCGAAAGGTCCGCGTACGCGAATTTCCCTTAATTCCAAAAATGAAGCATCTTCGAAGATTTCATGGAGGCAACATTGTCTCGAGGTTTTTCAGGCACATTTTTGAGCACAGCAAAATTAATAAACTTCTTGGTGGAAATATCGCTTTCGCACTCATTGCAGGATCGCTTTTTACTACCAATGGCACCTTGTCTACGATTACCAAAGAAGACTTGTACATAACCAGCCGGGAACCACTTGTTACCAAAAGCGGCATTCAATATCCCATCGAGGCTATCAAAATTACTCAAGGATATCGCTTCTTCCACCCCGGAATTGACTTTGACGGGGTAACAGGAGACACAATCAGACCCGTTATGGCAGGCGTCGTCGAAAGTATTACCTTTTCCAGGATCGGCTACGGCAATTCTATCATCATTAATCACAGCAACGGCGTAAAATCGCGCTACGCCCACTTATCCAAAATCGAAGTAAGCGAAAAACAAGAAGTGGATTTGGACACAAAAATTGGTGAAATGGGGTCCAGCGGACGCGCTTTCGGGGACCACCTGCATTTTGAAATTATTGAAAACGGAGTCGCTGCCAACCCTACTTCAATCCTAGAATAATCTCTATATCAAAACTTGAACTTTCCTTCAAGCTCTCTCCGTCGGCAACTGTATATTTTTTGGAAAGAATCTCTTTAATCAGATTCGTAACCGTTTCAGGAACATTTTCTTTAGCTGATACCAAGGTCTCCTGATAATCAAAAGAATTTGCGTTGTTTGTAGTTATTTTTTTAAAACCTCCGGTGGCAAGATCTGTCTTTATTTGGCTTGCAACTCCTATTTTCCCGCTGCCGTTTAATACGTTAACCTTGTAAGGTGTAATGTCTGGTTTTTTAGTAGCCTCCGGCGTCGTTTCGGGTGCTGCACTTGGCTCGGGAGTACCGGGAGGGGTAGGTGTAAGCACTGGAGTTATCTTAATTTCATTTTTGGACAAGCTAACTCCGCTAAGGTAAGTATAAACCCCACCAGTTACTATTGCCACAAAAATCATTGATAAAAACGCGATTGTAAAAAGTTTAAGGACATTTTTCCCTTGCTCTTTTTCTGCTTCTCTAATTTCTTCTTTCTTAACCTCTTCACCGATAATGCCATGCGGTTGTTCTGAAGTTTCTACGGCACTTTCCAAGGGAACTGTTTCCTCAACTATAGCTTTTACGTGCCTTTTACTTTTCCTTTTAAGTTTTTCTTTCTCCATAGTTAAATATTACAAAACTTGGTTTAAATCTAAAAGATGCTTTTTCCATTTTAGAGCAAAATCTACTATCCGAATACACTGATTTACACTTATCGTTCCAACTTTTGCCCTTTCCAAAAAATACAAAAAGCTTTTTTGGTTTAATGATTTAAACATGTCATAGGTTAGTTGTCTTATATACGTCCCCGAAGAGCAGGTGACTGACAGCGTTACTAAAGGAAACTTATAAGAAACGATGTCTAATGAGTAAATAGTGATAAGTCTGTTTTTACCTATGTCAATTCCTTCTCTTGCTAGTTTGTATAAAGGCTTACCTTCGTGCTTTGCTGCTGAAAAAGCAGGTACTGTCTGAAGTATTTCACCCTTGAACTTAGCCAAATTAGCTTTAATATCTGAGATCTCCAATCTACTGGGATTTAAATCACTTTCAAAGCTCCCTTCAACATCTAAAGTAGACGAATTGACACCAAGTCTTACTCCGGCTATGTAGGTTTTCGGAAGCTTCAAAAGCTCATCGAACCATTTCGTTGCCTCACCCAGAAGAAGATATACCACTCCACTTGCAAAAACGTCCAAGGTTCCCCCATGGCCTACTTTTCCCTCAAAGCCAGTCTTTTCTTTAAAAACTCTAATTACGTCGTAAGTAGACATTCCTGGAAGTTTACAAACCGGAAGAATGCCGTGCACCATGGTACAATAATAGCATGAATACCGGTTTCATGGTCGAAAATGCCAGTAAAATCGCCATTTCTTTAGGTATTATTCTGGCAACGTTTATCGTCAGATTTGTTATAAAAAATGCTTTAAAAATTGTTTTTGCCAAAGTTTCGGGAAGGCTTAGTGAAAGACGCCTTGCTAAGACAAAAACAATCCGCTCACTACTTCTTAACGTGATAAATTTTGCAATTTTGCTTATAGCCACCCTGATGGTTCTAGGCCAGTGGGGAGTGAATATTGGACCATTACTCGCTGGGTTGGGAGTTTTGGGTGTCGGATTATCGTTTGGATCGCAGTCAATGGTAAAAGATTTCATAAGTGGCTTTTTCATTATTTTAGAAGATGTGTTTGGTGTGGGTGATACAGTTAAAATAGGAGCTTTTGAAGGAAAAGTAACCAAAGTAACTATTCGCTCGACAGTTCTCAAAGACGCCAGCGGTAATAGAATCTACATCCCCAATTCCAAAATCGATATTGTGACAAGATTTAAACCAAAGAATACAAAATAAATGTACGCATGGTACTTAATTTTATAAAGCTACAACGGGAAACAATTAAGAAGGTTGTTGACCTGTCAAAGTCTTTTGATGGCATAGAAGCCATATTTATAATGGGCTCGCACGCAAAAGACGAAGAAAGTTCATTTTCCGATATAGATATCGGGCTTGTTTTTTCAGACCCTGAAAGACAGCAAAGAGAAGAAATCTTCAATAAAGTTGCTGACCTATACCCGTCTTTATGTGTTTTATGGCTTTACGATAAAAACGGTTTATTTCTATATCAAAATGGCGTAAGGCTTGATTTGGACTTCTTGACACAAAAAGACTTGAAAGATTGGGGTCTGTCCAAAGTAAAAATTGTTTATGACCCTCATAATAAATACAGGGATCGGGTAAAGAAAACTGATAACAAACATAGTTCTGCGCCTAAACCCAAATGGCGCGATGAAGACGGGAGTATTGTTGATTGGTTTTTTTGGATGTTCAGGCAAGCATATTGTTATATAAGACGTGGTGAAACTAACGAAAAAAGAAGTTTTAACAAATTCTACAGCGCGCAGACTTCACTAAGTTCAATTAGAGAAAAGCTATTGGAAATGAAAATCTACATTAATGGCAAGCACGACTATATGACTGTTATAGATAAAGATTTTGCAAAGCAAATAGCTTTAACATTTACAGACCTTAATCCTAACAGCATGACAAAGGCGACAAAAAAATTGTTTGAGTTGTTTGTTATAACCGCCAAGCAGTATTGCGAGAAAACAAATAAAGAATTTCCGGAAAATAAAGTTTTAGTAATGCACAAACTATTCGACGAATTCGATAATGCGGGTTAGTAATCCATTCCGCCCATGCCGCCCATGTCAGGGTTTGGCATAGCCGGCTCTTTTTTCTCTTCGGGAAGATCGGTCACCAAAGCCTCGGTGGTTAATACCATCATGGCCACACTTGCCGCATTTTGAAGGGCGAAGCGGGTAACTTTCAAGGGGTCAAGAATTCCCATCTTTGTCATTGAACCAAATTCCCCCGTCAAAGCATTGTAACCATAGTCTTTATCGTTTGCTTCTTCTATCTTTCTGACAACAAAACCGTCATCTTCACCAGCGTTTTTCGCAAGCCAGCGGACCGGTTGCTCTAAAGCCGAATAAACAATGTCTTTTGCAACTTCCTCGTCTTCATTGTCGACTTTAAGACTCTTTAAAACTTTTCTTGACCAAAGAAATGCCACCTCTCCACCGGGTAATATTCCTTCCTCAATTGCAGCCTTAGTCGCACCCACAGCGTCCTTAACTCTTTCCTTCTTCTCATTCAGTTCTATTTCGGTTGCCGCACCAACGTTAATTTGCGCAACACCACCTGAGAGTTTCGCTAGTCTTTCCTCAATCTTCTCGCGGTCAAAATCTGAATCGGTTTCTTCAACTTGTCTTTTTAGAAGAGCTATTCTTGCCTTTATTTTACTTGACTCACCTTTTCCCCCAATTATTCTGCAATTATCTTTGTCCGCCCACACTTTGTCCGCTTGGCCCAAGTCTGATACTTCAATATTTTCGAAATTCCGGCCGGTGTCCTCACTAATAACCATTCCACCTGTCAGAATTGCTATGTCCTCAAGCATCTCTTTTCTTCTGTCACCAAAGCCTGGAGCTTTGATTGCTAAAACATTAAAAGTACCGCGAAGTTTATTAACAACAAGTGTAGCCAACGCTTCACCCTCAACCTCATCGGCGACAATAACCAAATTCTTGGAAACCTTTACGAATTTCTCGAGAAAAGGAAGAAGGTCGGCAATTGAAGAAATCTTTTTATCTGTCAAAAGAAGGTAAGCATTTTCGATCTCCGCTTCCATTTTATCGGGTATAGTAACCAGATAGGGACTAACATAACCGCGGTCAAACTCCATTCCCTCTTTGTACTCTATATCAATGGTTAATCCTTTTCCTTCCTCAACTGTTACAACCCCGTCACGCCCAACCTTGTCCAAAGCTTCGGCAATCTTGGCTCCTATCTCCGAGTCTCCCGCAGAAACCGTCGCAACCTGTGCAATCTCCTCTTTGTTTTTAATTGGCTTGGCCATTTTTTTAAGTTCTTCGACAACCGCCGCCACTGATTTTTCCACACCCTTTTTAACAAGCATGGGGTTAGCGCCTGCAGTAATATTTTTCATTCCAGCCTTGGTAATCATTTGTGAAAGAAGTGTTGCTGTAGTAGTTCCGTCGCCTGCGGCATCATTGGTTTTACTTGCCGCTTCCTTAACCAGCTGTGCACCCATATTTTCAAAAGGATCTTTCAGATCAATCTCTTTGGCAACCGAAACTCCGTCGTGAACAATATTTGGAGCTCCCCATTTTTTGTCCAGAGCGACGTTTCTACCTTTTGGTCCAAGTGTAGTTACAACCGCTTTGGCCACTACATCAATCCCCTTCATCAGGGATTTCCTTGCTTCCTCGCTGAATTTAAGTTGTTTAGCCATATTACTTTTCAATCGCTAAAATATCCTCGAATTTTGCAAAAAGATACTCTATTCCACTAATCTTCACTTCGCTGCCGCCCCATTTCTTGTAAATCACAACATCACCTTTTTTAACAGGACACTTTCTTACTTTCCCATTATCCAAAATTTCATCTCCACCTACAGCCAAAACTTTTCCTTTTTGGGGTTTTTCAGAAGATGTATCTGGAAGATAAATGCCGGAGTCGGTCTTTGTCTGAGCTTCCATTGGCTCAATCAAAACATAACCTGAAGTTGGTTTTAAGTTTAGTTTTTTGACTTTATTAACCATAAAAGTCTTAA
The DNA here is from genome assembly GCA_001792305.1 of Candidatus Woesebacteria bacterium RIFCSPHIGHO2_01_FULL_39_23. Classification (GTDB taxonomy): domain Bacteria; phylum Patescibacteriota; class Microgenomatia; order UBA8517; family UBA8517; genus 2-01-FULL-39-21. The sequence continues at coordinate 7,067 of MGGH01000023.1, read as the reverse complement.
AAATGCAATTTGATGTTGGCAGTCGTCAACATCGACTGCTATTGTAATAATAGATGCCTAATCTTGTCAAGTAGTAAATCGGTACAGACCACTTGATTCACATAAGCCTCGCCTGTTTATTGTCTGCTTGTTTCTTTAATTTCCAATAAGCGCTCCAACGCGACATTAATGAAAACATTTTTAGTTCCGTCTCTATTTTTGTGACCTTAACCTCCAACCCAGTTACATTTACCATATCAACTTCATCGATCGAAGCATCAAAAATATCACTCCATTTACCATTTTCATTCTTTATTTGCCAATTTCCATATATTTCGACTAAAACATTACTTATTTCAAACTTGCCAAAATAAGATTTAAACTTTTCTGACTTTTTATAGCTAACTTTGTCGATCAAGTTATTCCTAAAAGCTTGATTGCAAAAAAGTACAGTTTCCTTGTTACCAATTACATCAATATCATCAACCTCCATATCAAATCCTTGCAAAACAGCGCTCGCCGTGCCTCTTATTGCATATTGCTGGCTGGAAAGTTTTTTCGCTATCTTTTTTACAACCTGGTCAAGCTTACTTTTGGGGATTGAGGCCATATTGACTTAGAACTTTAGTTATCTCACTCGGGAGATTTCCGATCGACCCTCTTTTCAAGGCTTCTTTAAAAAAAGTGTTAAGTTGCGTATTTATCCCTGTCGGCCCATCGTTGGTATTATCTGCTAAATACCACGTCTGTGCAAAAGAAGACTGTTTAATAGCCGTACCAAAGTATGGATGGTCTTCAAATTCCCCTCCCATATCAACCCTAGACGGAGGAGAAATTACATGGCCTTCATTAAGCGCTTTTTGGTAAAGAGCATCCATTATCTCTTTTGATGAAATAAATTTCAAAAACTCCCAAGCAGCACGTTTTGACTGACTCCTGTTCCACACACCCTCAACCCAATACACGGAGTACGTCGCAGTAGGTCTCTCAACGAGTTCATCTGTAGGTAACTGCGGAACAGGCACAACTTTAAACTTCAGGTCGGGATTAATATTTCTTATCTGCAAGGCTCGCCAAGCGGGGCCAAAATACATGGCAAGCTTTCCTTGGGCAAAATACTCGGTCGAGCGAGGCAAGGCTGTATCCCAAACTCTCTCCCTGGTTTGGAAAGTATTGTAATAAGTCAGAACGTCCTCGGCATTACCTCCAACTGGGTTTGAAAGACGGACTCCGTTTTGAAGCATTAAAGTAGCTACAAACTCCGGCCAGTGGTCTACATTTTCTGTTTCACCCAAAGCGATAGCCGACTGCTGGATTCTGTTTCTATTGTCTCTGACTATAAAAGACGGCACTATGCTTCTAAAATCATCCCAGATTTCGGGAACAGAAAGACCTGATAAAGCAAATATATCCTCATTTATAAAAAGTCCCAAGTTGTCAAACTCCAAAGGCATACCCAGCATTCCATTGCCGCTAGAGAGGTCGGCTGAAGCCACTTGGTAAAAAGTTTTTGAAAACTCTTCTGCAGTCATTACGTTACCCGGCATAGGATCAAGATCTTTTTTAAACATAGGTATCCAAGTGTTGTGAAGTCGAAAGATATCCGGCCCTTCACCCTTTGCAATGGCGTTAGTCAACCTTTCTCTGTAATCGTCAGCTGGTTTTTTCTCATAAGTAATCTTTATATCCGAATGGTCCTGGGTATATTCCTCAATTAAAAACCTTGCCAAGCTTTCATCCATTGTATTACCCCACCAAACAATCTCTTTACCTTCCTGGCCACCCGGAGTTCCTCCTCCCAGAGATCTTATAACGAGTAAGACGAGAAGGACGATTATTATTACTATGGGTAGAAGCAAAATCTTTTTTGGAAGCCTTAGCATATTTTCTTACATGATATCATAAGCAACAAGGTTAATGAAAAAAATAAAAAACTATCTTTTACCACCCTTAATTGTTCTGGTTTCAACTTTTTCTTTGTATTCACTCTACACAATCGGCTATTCCGAGAAAATATATCCGGGGATATCTGTCAATAACATTGACATGGCTGGCCTGACGACTAGTGAAGCAAAAGAGAAAATTGTCAACAACTTTGTATATCCTTCCGAAATCACATTTTTGCACCAATCACAATCCTACAAAATACCGCTTTCATCAATAAATTTTTCTTACGATCTTGATAGGTCTGTCGAAAAAGCATTTAGATTCGGCAGAAGCGGAAAAGTAGGAACAGATCTTCTAGATATTATAAAAGCCCCTTTTGTTAAACATGACTTTTCTCTTATGTACAGTTTAGACCACATAAAACTTAAAGAAAATCTTGGTGTTATCGCAGAGCAAGTCACAATTGAGCCTGTCTACCCCAACGTTCAAAAAACTGACAACGGCGTGATTGTTGTAAATAAAGGAAAACCAGGCACTCAAATAAATCAAGTGGAAATCGAAAAGGAAATACAAGACAGTTTCTCCCTCAACAATTTCGGCCCGATTGTAATAAAAACCTTTTCAATTGACCCAAGCCTAAGTGATGAGGAATCTAAAGTTCTCTATAAACGTGCTGAAAGCTTGAGTGGCAAAAGTATCGATATTGAGTTTGAAAATTTTAAAATGGTACTTGAAGATAAAGACATTATTCCCTTCCTTGAAAAAGGTAGTTTTGACACTCAAAAGATATCTCAGAAGATTGCCGAAATATCCAAATACATTGAACGAGAACCTCAAAACCCTGTGTTTATCGAAAGCGAGGAAAAAGTAAAAGAATTCAAACCCTCCAAGGAGGGGGTCGGAGTTAAAACTGAAGATTTTCTTTCAAGTTTGATTAAGGTGTTGGAGGAATTTGAGACAACAGAAAAAACAGTAACCACTTTAAGTATACCTGTAAAAACTACAGTACCCTCTATAAAAACAGAAGATATAAATAATCTCGGTATCAAAGAGCTTCTTGGGGTGGGAACATCAAAATTCAAAGGTTCAATTCCAGGGAGAGTCCACAATATCGACCTGGCTGCAAGCCGCCTCAACGGCGTTTTAATTGCGCCCGGAGAAACTTTTTCGTTCAATGAAGCCCTTGGCGACGTATCGCGATACACCGGATATAAGTCCGCTTATGTAATCAAAGACGGAAAGACAATTTTGGGTGACGGCGGAGGAGTATGCCAGGTATCAACAACTTTTTTCAGAGCTGCCTTGAACTCAGGTCTTCCCATTATCGAGCGCCGTGCTCATTCTTATAGAGTTTACTATTACGAGCAGGATAGCAAACCTGGACTCGATGCTACCGTTTATACTCCAACAACAGACTTAAAGGTCAAAAACGACACGCCGGGGCACATTCTTATACAAGCATTCACCGACACAAAAAATATGACTCTAAGGTTCGAGTTTTACGGTACCAACGACGGCAGAATTGCAACAACTACAAAACCAGTAATATTAAGTTCGATAGCTCCTCCCGTGGACCTTTACCAAGATGACCCGACACTTCCCTCGGGAGTTGTCAAACAAATAGAACACAAGGCCTGGGGAGCTAAAGTTGTTTTTGACTATTCTGTCGAGCGAAACGGAGAGGAAATTTACAAAAAACAATTTGTAAGTAATTATAGGCCTTGGCAAGCAGTATTTCTTCGCGGTATTGCTCCTGCTCAATAGTTTGTACAAAGTTACAACGTTGACAAAGTTCACAAAATATTTTATTATCATCTTGTGCAAACAATAACTATTAAAGAAACTAGAAATAATTTAGCTGAAATAATTGAAAAAGTCGCTGTGGGAAATAAAACTTTTATCATTACAAAATTCGGGAAGGCTAAAGCTCAACTTGTCCCAGTAAGTAAGAGTGTAACCCCAACAAAAAAAAGGAGAGATTTCCCTGGATTTGGCATGTGGGCAAATAGAAGGGATATGCAAGATTCGGCAAAATGGGTCACCAAAATAAGAAGTGAGTGGAAAAACAGGTATGAACCGACTCCTTGACACCACTGTTTTTGTTGACTACTACAGGAAGGTTCCTCGGGCACAGCAATTCCTTCAAAGTGAAACCACCTTGCCTTGCTCGGTCATCACCGCTGCAGAACTCATCCAGGGTTCCCGAAATAAAAATGAACAAAGAAACGTAGAAAAATTGCTATCAAAAATTGAACTCGTGCCACTTAACCCTCAGATCGGAGTCACAATGTTTAACTTGATGAAAAAGTATTTTCTTTCGCACGGGCTTCAAATTCCCGATGCTTTAATAGCGGCGACTGCTGTAGAAGAAGATTTAACCTTGGTCACTTCAAACGTCAAACACTACTCTTTTATAAAAGGCTTAAAACTTGACGACTGGAACAAAATATAAAAAATAAAGAGCTTTCGTGGTAAAATTGTGTAATATTTACTTTCTAAGACAAAATTCGCAACGAGTAAAATAGTTTATCTTAAGTTAACCTTTATTGCTTAAAACCGGAGTTTACGGTTGTAACGAAAATCAAGGAAGTCTATGTCAAAAAGGTTAATATTAATTAGACATTGTGAAAATGAAAGTACTTAAAAAAAATCAAATAAATACAGTCAAAATTGTAGATAATTTAAGAAATGGTGGGCTTGTTATTATGCCGACTGAGACTGTCTATATAGCAGCTGTCGATGCAACAAACTATGCAGCAGTCCAAAAATTAATTAAATATAAAAATAGGCCGTTTGGAAAGCCGTTTTCAGTCGGCGTTGCCGACCTTAAAATGGCGCGAGGTTTCGTCAAAATGAATCAAACCGCACTTAATCTTTATAAAAACTTTTACCCCGGACCAGTCACAATTGTTTGCAATGGTAAACATAAAGTTGCCCTTGGAATAGAATCCGACATTGGGACCTTGGGGATATTTATAACAGACCACAAATTGACTCTGGATGTAATAAAAAGGTTGGGCAAGCCCATTACTACCACTTCAGCAAATGCAAGTTACCAAAAAAGGCCTTTTAAAATTAATGACTTGTTAGATTTTCTCTCAATTAAACAAAAAGGGCTGATTGATCTGATTGTTGATGTCGGCGAGATTCCTTACCGGGAAGCTTCTACTGTCATTGACACGACAATCGACGATCCAGCAATACTGCGACAGGGAGAAATCAGACTAAAAGACAAAAACGAAGTACTAAGTAGAAGCGAAGAAAGTACCCAAAATATAGGGAAAGAACTCTGGCAAAAAATTGAAAAGTACTTCGGGCAAAGAGCATTGGTCTTTGCCTTAGAGGGACCAATGGGGGTAGGAAAAACCGTCTTTACAAAAGGGCTAGCTCGCGCAATGGGGATAAAGGATGAGGTCGTATCCCCCACTTATAATCTTGAAGAAGAATATGACCACGGAAAACTACTTCACTTTGATTGTTGGAGAATGTCTTCAGATAAAGAGCTTGTAAATCTGGGCTTTGGAAAAAAAATTACAGACAAAAGTGTTATTGTGGTCGAATGGGCCGACAGAGTTGCCGATGAGGTTAGAAAACATAGTGAAGAAGCAATAATCATATGGGTCAAAATAGAATACGCTAGAGGAGATAATGAGAGAATCGTTTCTTGGGGTACTTTATGAAAATTCTTGCAATAGACACGTCTACTGACGAGACAGCCGCAGCTGTAACGCAAGGAACTAAAGTTTTGTCAAATATTATTTGGTCACAAGCTTCGCTTCACGCCAAATGGGGCGGTGTCTACCCTTCCCTTGCTAAAAGAGCCCATCAAGAGCACATAGATTGGGTTATATCAAAAGCCATATCAATCGCCAAGTGTGATATGGGCAGTATTAGTGCCATAGCCGCCGCCACTGGGCCAGGGCTCGCCATAGCTATCGAAGTGGGCCTCAACAAGGCAAAAGAGATTAGTTTACTCCTTAACAAGCCTTTTATTGCAATAAATCATGTAGAGGGTCATTTATTAAGCGTCCTTGCGAGACCTAAAACTTCACGGCAACAAAAACCAAATGAAGTTGTCGGATTTCCAGCAATTGGTTTGGTTGCCTCAGGAGGAACTACCCAGCTAGTTTTAATAAAACAAGTAGGAACTTATGAAATTATTGCATACACAGTAGATGACACCTTAGGAGAAGCACTTGATAAAGCCGCCAGAATGCTGGGCTTGGGTTATCCAGGAGGGTCTGTTCTTGAAATAATGGCGAAAGAAGGCAATCCAAAAACTTATAATTTACCCACACCAATGCTGGGCAAAGAAAACAGACTAAGATTCAGTTACTCAGGAATAAAAACAGCAATGTACAAACTGGTACAAAGCGAGCAACCTCTTACTAAAGAGAAGGTTCATAACCTTGCCGCCTCTTTTCAAGACAAAACATTTCAACATGTCGAAAGACTTGTTCGAAAGGTATTAGATGCACATAAAGTCAAGGAGTTTTTTTTGACGGGAGGAGTGTCTGCTAACATAAACTTAAGAAAAAGAATAAGAAAAATTTGCAAAGAAAGAAAAATTATTTTATCTATCCCCTACTCTAAAAAATTATGCACTGATAATGCAGCAATGATTGGTATAGCCGCTCACTTTAAATTCCAAAGAGGAGAAATTGTAACATCAACTAACCTTGACTTGATTGACAGAGTTCCAAGAGCAAAGGTCGACGAAAAATTTGCTTGGGAATAGTAGAGCTTTCCTTTTGGAGCGACTTAGGACTTATAGTATTACACGTGTTAGAATCAAAATATAGCTTTTGTGATTCAGAGTTAAAGACGGTATAATATCCCAATAACATGGACAAAGTTTACAACCACAAAAAGTACGAGGAAAAAATTTATGAACTCTGGGAAGCATCCGGAGCTTTTACTCCAAAAGTCGATAAAAATACAAAACCATATACGATAGTCCTTCCTCTCCCCAACGCAAGCGGGAAAATGCACACCGGCAACGTGCTAATGATAGCCATTGAAGACTTGCTGATTAGGTGGAAGCGGATGCAAGGGTTTAGTACCCTCTGGGTACCTGGTACCGACCACGCGGGCTTTGAAACGCAAATTACATTTGAGCGTCATTTAAAAGAAACTGGAAAGTCTCGGTTCGATTTTGACCGCCAAACTCTTTACCAAAAGATTTGGGACTTTGTTCAGGA
>MGGH01000022.1:15915-61508 GCA_001792305.1 Candidatus Woesebacteria bacterium RIFCSPHIGHO2_01_FULL_39_23 | reverse complement strand
AGCAAATGGTTTAGAGCTGATATAATGAACGGATAAGCATATGTCAAAAACCAAGTCCCTACTGCTTACTTTTTTCTTTATATTTCTTGTTTACAACTTACAACATACAACTTACAACATAGGTGCTTCTCATTGCCCTTCATCCGACTACGATTGTCAAATAAGTGAAATTCAGCGGGAGATCGATGCTTTGTCGTCCGCTCATGAGACAAATAAGCAAGAGCTTTCAAACCTCAATAAACAGTTAGCAGATCTTAAAAACAGAATATCGGTTATTTCAAAAGAGCTGACCAATCTCTCTAACCAAATTAAAGGAAGAGAAGAAGACTTGGCTTATGCTGAGGCAATTTTGCGCGAAAAGGCAAAAAATCATTACCTTTTTTTGCGTGTTTATGACCCAATTCTTCCTTTTTTGTCAGCCGGGGACGCATCCAGCGCTTTTAGAGAAATTAGTTTCAGAGCGCGTGCGGCTGATAGTGACCGGAAAACTATGATTAAATATGGTGAGGATTTGATAGAGTTTAAAAACGACAAGGAACTTCTCGAAAAAAATAGGAATAACTTGGCCTCCGTGCAAAAAAAAGTGGACGAGAGGGCAGAATTCTTGGAGGGCGAGGTCGAAAAAACGGAAAGCTATTTGGCTTCACTATCAGCAAAACAACAGGAGTTGCAAGCTGCCAAAGCCGGGGGTTTTCAAACTTCGATAGGAGACACTCCGCCGACTTTTGAGCCTTGCTCAGGCCCGCCGGGATCAAGCAATTTTTGTGACCCCGGGTTTCGGCCTGCGTTTGCGGCCTTTTCTTTTGGTGCTCCCCACAGAACTGGTATGAGCCAATACGGCGCTTACGGAAGGAGTAAGCAGGGTCAGGATGCAGAAACAATACTAATGGCTTATTTCCAGGGCGCCCAATTACAGAAGAATTATCCTGTGCCTGCGACTATTGGTGTAACAGGTTTTGGCAGAATTCCTTTTGAGGATAACTATTTACTTGGAATTTATGAGGTACCCGAATCCTGGGGGGACTCCGGAGGGTTTGAGGCATTGAAGGCCCAAGCAGTAGCTGCCCGAAGTTACGCTTTAGCTGTCACCAATAATGGTTCTGGAAGTATTTGTACCACAGAGGCCTGCCAAGTGTATAAGCCCCAGCTTAAAAGCGGTAAATGGGCAGAGGCAGTTAGAGCCACCCGCGGCTGGGTGGTTGTCCAGGGAAACTCTCCTGCAAAAACATATTATGCTTCGACATCCGGAGGATTTACAATTAGCCAGTGGGGTTGGACCGGAATAAAAGATGTATCTGGAGCTTGGCCGGACACCGCTTATGAAAAACAAGCGGGTTCGCCCTGGTTTTATAAGGGTTGGTATAAAGCCCGGAGCGGAGCCTTATGTGGTAGAAGTAGCCCCTGGCTATCAGGTGAGGAGACGGCAGATATCATTAACGCTTGGCATGTTTTATATAATGGTGGAGGAGATACCTCAAAAATTTCACCACTTGACACCAACTGTTGGGGAGGAAATCCATATTCCAAAAGTGATCTTGCTTCAATCGGAGGCTATTTAAGCGTTACAAACATTTCTGTTGTTTACGGAAATGACGGTTCTACAATAAATATCAGCTTTTCAACCAATAAAGGTACAGTGACAATCCCGGGGTCGGAATTTAAAAAAGCATTTAATCTTAGAGCACCAGGCTACATTGGTTTGAAGAGCTCGTTGTTTAATATAGAAAAGCTCTGATATTAATTTCGTGATATAATTAGCCTCAAGATGCCCGACGTTTATATTAATGATCCTATTCCTAAAGATTTGTCAAAATCTCCGCCGATAAAAGTAAGTCTGGACCAGTATCCTCAGGTAAGTAAAGACCTTAAAGTATCAGAGGAAAAGAGACATTCTTTGCCGGGGCATAACCACAATCCGCTTTCTGCGTATTGTTATATACCGGACCACCTAAATTTTGAGACACAAGATAAGAAAGAAAAAGTTGTACTACTTTTGCGCAGGCACCCCATTACAAATATTCCCTGGATAATTTTGACCATGTTGATGATTTTGGCACCCGGTTTACTGTTTGTTTTTTCGGCGATTTCTTTCATGCCGCCAAGGTTTCAAATGATTTCCATTATGGCATGGTACGTTTTTGTTTTTACCTATGCGTTTGAGAATTTTTTGGTCTGGTTTTTTAATGTCAACATCATAACAGACGAGAGAATAGTAGACATTAATTTTCACAATTTCGTTTATAAAAAGGTAACGGACGCGGAGCTCGACAACATTGAAGACGTGACATATACGATGGGAGGAGCGATAAGAACGCTTTTTGACTACGGTGATATTTTGGTACAAACCGCCGGAGAAATACAGAACATTGAAATGCTTGGAATACCAAAACCCGACAGAGTTGCCAAAATATTACAAGAGCTTCGACAAGAGGAAGAAATAGAAAGTATAGAAGGGAGACTTAGCTAAGTTAATAGTGGACCTAATCATTGACGGCAGCTCAGTTTGGGGACTTGTAAAGATGGGGTATATTGTGGTTTTTGTCATCTATCTGATTTTTGCTATTGTCGTGTTTCGTCAAGTAGGGCTGATGGGTAAGACCTTAAAAATCGGATTTGACAAATTTATAAAGGTTATTGCTTTAGGACACCTCGCGATGGTTGCTACACTTTTCTTGTGGGCTCTAGTTGTACTTTAAATGCTTAAAATCAAATCTGCCAAAATAAGCTCCAATAAACCTCTTTATTGGTCCCAGTTCTATGAGTTAAGTTTTGGTAACTTCAAGTTTTTTGTATATCTTGGTCTAACCAGCTTTAAAGGAAAAGAAGCAGAAAATAAAGCGAAAATATTTTTTAAATTCATAGAAGAGCAATTAAGGGGAGATGAAGTGGTAAGACCGAAATTACTGAGGTTAAAAGAAATACTTGAGCTTTCCACAAAACAAACAAAAATTACATCTGACGACGATTTGGCTCTGGTTTTGTTGGACGACAGAGTGGTGAGTATAGTTTTAAAAGGAAAACTAAAGACCTTTCTCTTAAGAGACGGGAAGCTTGTGACAGTTGCTGCCTCTGTTGGGGAGGTAACTAGTATTTCAGGACCCATAAAATCAGATGACTCGTTTATGGTTACAACTTCTAATGTTGTATCAAAGTGGGGAAAAGGGATAATAAAAGCCAGCCTTGAGGAAGAGAGTCCAGAGTCATCTATAGAAAGATTACTTGCAGTTTTGAGTTCAGGGCAAGAAAAGACAAGTTGTTTGGTTTTTACGGTTAGTAGGGAACAATATTACCAAGAAAAAACAAAACCCCATGAATTGGCTATAAACTTTGGAGTTTTCAAAACTCTCTTTCGCATGTTCCGTGGGCTCGTTGTGTTTGTGTTGGATTTTTTTATTAGACTTTTGCCGGAGAGAAAAATTGTGGTTGAAGCTGGTGTTACTGATATTGCAATCGAGAAGAAGAGAAAATCGGCTTTTCTGATCGCAATAATACTTATCTTTTTGCTTGTTATTAGCGTCTTTTACGGCTCGAGGCAACGTACACTTAAGATCGAAAAACTAAAGTACGAAACTATAGTCTCTGATATTAATCACAGATTGGAGGAAGCATTATCTCTCTACGGCCTTAATCCAGACCGCTCAAGAGAGTTGGTGTTGTCAGTTAAGGAAAGCCTGCCTAACCTTGAAAAACTCCAAATTCCTGAAAGTGAATATGGGGAGGTAATAAGTAGATTCGATAGTGTTTCAGGTCAGGTTTTAGGGGAGTATGACACGGAGCCTGAGCTTTTTCTTGATCTGACACTTTCTTCAGACGGTTTTGAGGGGGAGATGGGCAGCTTATCTCACGATACACTTCATGTTTTAGATAAAGGTGGAGGGAAACTTCTTCGAATAGATATAAATACAAAGAGTACCCAGATTACTGGTGGTCCGGACGAAGTTTCCGGGTCGATTGATTTGGCAGGGTACTTGGAAAGGGTATATGTACTTAAAAAGGATGCTATTTATAAAGTGGATGAGACGGGGAGCAAAAAAGTTGCGGAGGAAGATTTTGGGGGAAATGCACTGATAAAAGCCTATGCTGGGAATGTTTATATTCTGGATAAGTCGGGTTCCGAGATTTTAAGGTATCTTGGGTTGGGTGATAACCTTGGTTCCGGGCAAACTTGGCTAACGGAATCGGAAGGCCAAGATTTTTCAGATATAGTTTCCTGGGCAATAGACGGTTCGATTTGGTTATTGGACAGAAATGGCGCGGTTTATAGGTACGCTTCAGGAAGGAGGTTGTCGGTGGACAGCACTCTTGTATCTAAATACATTAAAAATTCTTTTAAGATTACCACCAGTGAAGAGAACCGAAACTTATATTTTTTGGATTCCGGTTCCAATAAAATTGTAGTTTTTGATAAGGAAGGTGGGTTCGTAGCACAGTATTCCACTGGAGAATTGGGAAATGTTAAAGACATTTTTGTTTCAGAATCTTCCCGAAAAATACTGCTATTGACAGGACCAAATCTTTATACATTGGAACTTAAACACCTTCAATGAGGATAATAAATAAAAAGGCCAGATTTGATTACAAACTTTTTGATAGATTTGAAGCTGGAATTGTTTTGGTTGGCGAAGACGTAAAAGTGCTTAAAGCTTTAAGAAACCTTTCCGGTTCTCACGCAAAAATATTGAGTGGGGAAGTTTTTCTAATTTCTCCAATGTTTACAAAAGCAAAGAAACTACTTCTTCACAAAAGTGAAATTGTCTCGGTCGCGACAAAAATGAAGCAAAAAGGTTTGACACTTGTGCCTCTTTCGGTGTATACTAAGGGTCGTATTTTCAAGGTTGGATTAGCTTTTGGAAAAGCAAAACGAAAGTTTGAAAAGAGAGAAGCCATAAAGAAACGCGACCTTGAAAAGGAAACCCGCCTACGCTAAAGCTACGGCAGGGTAAATGGGGACGATATAGGTTTCGACGGAAAGTACTTTGACAAGACTGCAAGCCAAGTTTGATCCGAACTTGTAAAAATGGATCGAAAACCAAACGTCAACTATACGAGACGTCTGGCTGATCGCGCAGAGGCGTTTTTGGCCAGCTTGGTCGCAAGACCAGCTCTGAATATGCTTTACGCTTAAAGCCGGTGTTCGCGAAATTTCGCTTTCAGGCCGTATTCGCGGGCATAAACCGCCTGAATTAGTTTTTGGTTTTTGACCTTAAACCAAAGATGAAGTATTAAGGTATTACTTTAGTCTCATTTGCTGTTTTTTTAGATTAAAGGAAATAATTAAAACAGATAAGCTTGTAGAGGTTTTGTTGATTAACTTTTCGGACGAGGGTTCGAATCCCTCCGTCTCCACTAAAGTCGAACCCCGATCTTATATCGGGGTTTTTTAGTAGAATAATAAGTTAGTGGATTTTCTCGATTTACTCTTTCCTAAAAAATGCTTAGAGTGTGGAAGATTCGGTAAATACATCTGTAAATTTTGTCTTACAAAAGTGGCACTCTCTTACTCTTTATGTTCTGGCTGTGGGTTACCAACCAGAAACGGATTGACCCATACCTTTTGTAAAGATAAAATACCACTAAAGGCACTAATTTCGATTTGGAAATACGAAGGTGTGATAAGACGTGCGATTTTAAAGATTAAGTTTAATTTTGCCTCGGATATTGCGAAAGAACTGGCTTTGTTAACAGTGGAACGTTTAAAAACAAACCAATTAACCGTAAGCCAACTAAGTAATTGCCTTTTAGTTCCAATTCCTCTCCATAGACGGCGTCAAAACTGGCGTGGTTTCAATCAAGCAGCCGAGCTTGGAAAAATTGTTGCTTTAAAGATGGATTGTAGGTTTGAACCCGATCTTTTAAAAAGGGTCATTGATACCAAGCATCAGACAAGGTTAAATAGGTTAGAACGCAGTGTAAACATTAAAGATGCATTTGAGATTGTTTCTCACCAGTCTTTAACCACCGATTACAGATTACTGATTATTCTATTCGACGATGTTTATACAACAGGCTCGACAATGAAAGAGGCAGCCAGGGTTTTAAAAAAGGGAGGCTTTAAAAACATTTGGGGATTGACTATTGCGGCTTAGCGGAGATGAGAGGATTCGAACCTCTGGTAACCTTGCGGCTACGCATGATTTCTAATCGTGTCCACTCCCATGATCGTACGTGTATTCGACTCGGCTTCGATAATGGCTTTTCGCATAAAAGATTTGTAAAATTCTCCTTTTTAAATGTATATTCTTTTAATTCATTTAATAACAAACTAGGTGTATCAATTGGAATAACTTTATTTTTTGCTTCATTTACCTCGCTAATTTTGAACCCATATCTAAGAAGCAATTTTAAGAATTCAATTGGTTTTACACCTGATCTTTTAAGTCCTATAGGACAAAACTCAGTAATTATTTTTACATTTTTATTTCTATTTAGAAAACGGCACATCCCTTTAAGAGCATCATATTCCGCTCCTTGAATATCCATTTTAATAAAATTGATTTTGTTATTTAGATTTTTAAAATAATCATCTATTCTTACACTTTCTATTTCAATAGATTTTCTACCGTCTTTTGAATCGTATATCCTGTGATCTCCCTTATTATCTTCGCACAAAAACAATTTAAGCCCTCCCGTTATATTTGAAACTGCTTTGTTTATCAACACAACATTTTTATAGCCATTAATTTCAATATTCTTTTTGAGTATAGCGAAATTTGTGGGATCTGGTTCGAAAGCAAAAACTTTCCCATTATACCCCACAAGCTTGGCAAATATTAGAGTATAGTATCCAATGTTTGAACCAATATCTAAAACAATATTACCCTGTTTAATTTCCTTCTTAATAAGTTCGGTTTCAAATTTTTCAAAGACACCATTATTAATAGATAAGTTCAATGAATCTTTAGAATCTAAAAACATTTTATGTCCTTGAACGAAGATAAAATTCGATATCAATTTTCTACGTACAAAACAATGAGCAACTCTTATTAGATGAAATCCTCCAATTCCATATCTTCCTAAAATAAATATCACCGCTCTATAAATTCCTTGTAGTATTTTTTTTGTATTCATAACCTGACCTGTCCGTTCCCCTGTCTTGACAATTCTTAAGGTTTCCTTATCTCCTGTCCCATTCTTATTTTGCCGCGGTGTGCGTTCGAAAAAATTCGAACAGATTTCGCCCAAAAATTTGTAGGGCGGGCAGAATTCCCCCCATACTCCCCGTCCGCCGCACCTGTCCGTCTCTGGCGGAGAAGCGACCCTTTCGGATTGGACGTTTTAAGTTTTTCTTTGGCGGCTTCTAGCGAAGCGTACTACCCATAAGAATACCGTTGGCCCAATAGAATCCAGTATCGCCAGACGGCAGTATATCGTATGTTGCTTTTTCATCGTAAGGAACGCGCTCGGTGCTTACAACAGAAACGCCATTGTATACATCGCTTGGTGCGAGTTCTCCAACAGCGCGTCCATCAACGGTTGGATGTTTGGGGGAAACGAACAATTCTCGGCCGTCTTTAAGAACCAAATGAACCATTTGATGGGTTGGCGGTACAGGTACTTTTGAGGTTTTGGTAACAATTCCAGAAATACGATAACCAGCCTTATCGGTTGTCCAAATCAACATGCCAACTTGTAAGTCTTTTACCGGAATTAACCCAGACGGCGTGTCAATGAGCGAGTTACCGGCAAGACAAATTGGACATCCACCATCATAAGGCGGTTGCCCAACAACTTTGTTAAAAGTTATTGTCTGAGCAGCAAAATTGATGCTTATAAGTTTTTCTGATACGCCCTCGCAGGCATACCCTATATCATCGCCGACATATAAAGTTTTCGGAGTGCCAGGATCATTTGGCCTTTCAATCGGATATACTTCAAACCAAAGGCCTTCAACGTTATCTGGATTAATTTTTTGTATCAAGAAGGAAATTTCCTTTTCGCCCACTTTCCTAATTATCTTTTCGCCGTTTGGTACAGGAGTGGGTGTTGGTGTAAGAGTTGGTGAAGGTGTGGGGATGGGGGTAGCACTTGGGGTTGGGATTGGTGTAGATGGTGTAGTTTGCCGAGTTGCAATAAGAAAGACACCAGCACCAGCAAGCACAGCGATAACTACAATCAATAAAATGTTTATAAATCCTTTTTGATTCATATTGGCGGTGAGGGTGGGATTCGAACCCACGGTAACCTTGCGGCTACATTCGCTCTCCAAGCGAACCCGTTCGGCCACTCCGGCACCTCACCTTAAAAATCTTTTTTCTTGGTTTTTGATTTTGCAATATGTTTTAGTAATTTATTTGCAGACTTGAGAATGCTTTTGTCTCTTTTTAGATGCAGTTTTTTGACAACTTTTGTGTAGTCTAGCCAGGTTTCACTGCTATAGCCTATTGCTTCACCTTCTAACCCTTTAAGTGCCATGAGATAAAAGATTGTTTTCTGGCTAATCGGTTTACCCGAAACAACTACAGCCCCCGTTACTCTTCCCGCCTCCTCAATTACTTTCACTTTCATACCTCCCCGCTCGGCTGCGACCCTGATGGCTGTACGTACGGAGGACTCGCCGCGCCTAACACTAGCTTTGGGTAGCTCCCAACCGCTGTCTTCGTCGTTTTTAACTATAAACCAAAAGGTTTTACCTGCATAATTTTTGTAGATACAAGATCCTGATATAAGTAATTCTTTTTTAATCATTTGTTTTCTCCATTAAACTATGGGCACTGGGCGGAGGGTACAGGATTCGAACCTGTGTAGGGATTGCTCCCTCGGGTTTTCGAAACCCGCGCAATTGTCCTCTCTGCCAACCCTCCTTACTGTGCGTCCGGTGAGAATCGAACTCACAACCTTCACGTCCGCAACGTGACGCTCTGTCCGTTGAGCTACGAACGCATTTACTTACACGGCTATTTTACCAGAATTTAATCTAAAAATCTTGGGTTACTGTGGGAGTTTTTTAGAGAACCAGTTTGAGGCTTTGTCTAAAGAGGATGGTGGTATCTCTTCATGAATTAGGTATCTTGAGAGAACCTTTTCTATTTTAGTCTTTTCCTTTGGGTTAATTACAAGCTCAATTCTGCCGCCAATTGCATTTGCTTCAATAATAAGTAGGTCGTTGTCAAATCTTCTTGAAAACCAGAATCGTCCCAGATTGAACCAGTCTACCAGGTCGCCTCCGACCCTAACACCCCAGGTCGTAATACCGTGCTTAACAGCCTCCGGTTCCACTGAAGACATTACATAGAAAAGAAAAACAAGTGAAATAATAAGGATTACAGGAAGCCAGCCGTCAATCAAAAAAACAATAAGCCCAACTATTGCTGCGATTGCGATTACTGTCGCATAAAAATCTTTATTTCTTCGTTTAAACGGCCTCGAGGGTGCAGCCCAGGTAAACAAAATCTTTTCTTGTTTGACCAACGGCTCGTTCTCTTCTGGCTGAGGTTTTTTAAGAGTAGCAGCTTTTTTTTGAAGTTTTTCTTTTTGTGCCATCTTAAATTCATTATACACTTTTTTGTTTAATTTCAACTCTCATATTGGTATAATCAAGCGACTTGGTAGGGTGGCCGAGTGGTCTAAGGCGAAGGTTTGCTAAACCTTTGTCCCGAAAGGGACGCGCAGGTTCGAATCCTGTCCCTACCGCACGGAGACGTGCCGGAGCGGATGATCGGGCCGATCTTGAAAATCGGTGTAGCCTACAAGGGTTACCAGAGGTTCGAATCCTCTCGTCTCCGCCTTTTTGAGGCTTTACATTGGTATACAATACCAGTATTATTAATTTGTGAGAACAACTCAAAGAAAGGGGGATATGGCTGTTTCACAGGCAATATCGACTTTTACTAAGTATGGATACGATGTTTCAATCCCACTAACGGAGTCTGCGCATTACGATTTAGTAATAGATTCAGGGAGTGGTTTAAAAAGAGTGCAAATTAAATATTCTAGTAAAAAAGATGTAGATCTAAGACGTGTTCACTCAAATTCAATGGGTTATGTTGTTAAAAAAACACAACACGATGCTTATGATTGGCTTTATGTTTATAAAGAATCTGGCGAGGAGTATCTTTTTACAAAATGCCTATTTAATAGAAGGGCGATTAGGCCTTTCGATAAAGATTTAATAAAAGTTGTACTTAAACCTAATACTGTCAATAATAATTAATAGCAGGTTCGACCCCTGTACCCTCCGCAAACTTGACAACATACAACATTCTTTCTTTTGAAGACTTTTACCAAAGAAATACCAGCACTAATGGTTTATGATTTCTTTTAACGAATAGATGGCTTTAAATCATACAAAAGTTTTTGGTGGTAAAAACAATTTAATTAAAACAGATGGTATAGGGATTTTCTTCATGTCTATGGCTATGCTGATGTATGAAATTCTTTTGACTCGGATATTTAGCGTAACCATGATGTACCACTTTGCCTTTATGGCTGTTAGCCTAGCTATGTTTGGGTTGTCTGCCGGTGCCGTACTGGTATTTAAGAAGATGAGCAGTTTTAACCAGAGTCAGATAAGACAATCCGCAGTCTTGGGATCATTATTTTTCTCATTGAGTTCAAGTTTAGGAATCACTCTTTATGCTTTAGCACCAATCAGTATTTTTATCGCCTTTTTATTTTCCTCGATTCCGTTTGTATTTGGTGGCATGGTAATAACGCTTGCATTGACCAAGTTGGGTCGCGACCCCGGGAAAATGTATGCTGCTGATCTAGGCGGGGCGGCTCTGGGGTGCTTATTATTGCTTTTTGTAATGAACTTTTTAGACGGAGTGGCCGCAAGCTGGTTGGTGGCGGCAATATCGTGCTTTGGTGCCCTGGCTTTCGTTGGAGTTAAGACAGGGAGTAATTTGGTTAAAATAAACATTTTGCTTATCGCAGTTTTTACTATTTTGTCGTTAGTTTCGGCTATTTCAAATCTGAAGGGAGAACCTTTGGTACAGATAAGAATAAGCAAAGGCAGACTTACTCCAAAACCGGTATGGGAGGGGTGGAATTCATACTCAAGGATAACGGTAGTGGGTAACAAGGATAGATTAGAAAAACCACTGGGTTGGGGGCTAAGCGATAAATACTCTGGTAGTTTAGTGAATCAACTAAATCTTTTAATCGACTCTGGTGCTGGAACAGCACTGACAAAATTTGACGGGGATTTAAGTAAACTGGATTTTTTAAAATATGACATTACAAGCGTTGCTCACTATTTAAAGACCGATGCGGAAGTTCTGGTGATAGGGATGGGAGGGGGGAGAGATGTTCTTACAGGGCTCGTTTTTGACCAAAAGAAAATAGTCGGAGTGGACATTAATGAAAAAATTTTTCATGCCGTAAATACTGTTTTTGGTAATTTTACAGGGCACTTGGATAAAAATCCTAAAGTCGAAATGGTTGTTGGTGACGGGAGAAATTTTGTAGCAGAGTCCGATAGAAAGTATGACCTGATACAACTATCTTTGATTGATACTTGGGCGGCAACGTCCACTGGTGCATATTCACTCACCGAGAATGGGCTTTATACAACCCAAGCGTGGAAGTTATTTTTGGAGCACCTGAAGCCACTTGGTGTTTTGACGGTCTCAAGGTGGTATTACAACGACTTCCCTGTTGAAGTTTATCGACTGGTAGATTTGGCAAAAACGGGCTTGAGTGAAATTGGGGTAGACAAGCCGAAAAATAACGTGATTGTGGTATGGCAAAAAGTCACTAAGTATTCCAATCTCGATCCCGATGGTGTGGCGACACTACTTGTCAGCAAGGACGGATTTTCAGACACGGACATCAAAAAAATTCAAAAAGTAAGTAATGATTTAGGTTTTGGTATGTTATATGCGCCAAACGAGAGTACAAGTGCAATGTACGATAAACTGTTGGATAAGTCCACGGGTGACGATTTTTATAATCAGTTTAAGGAAAACATCAAAGCTCCGACAGATGACAACCCGTTTTTCTTCCAGCTGATGAAATTAAATTTGGGTGGTGATTACGCAACACGGATGAGTACGGCTTTGGGGGATTCCAGCAAATTATTAGTTCGGTTATTTGTACTAGTCAGCATTTTATGTGGACTATTTGTATTAGTGCCATCAGTCATGGGGAGAAAAAGGTTAAGCCTTGGGCCAACGAATGTTTCAATTTATTTTGCCGGGATAGGTTTAGGCTACATGTTAGTCGAAATATCTCAGATGCAAAGACTCATGATTTTTCTTGGGACACCTACTTTAAGTTTGGCGGTTGTGCTTTTTGGGTTACTCCTTTCAGGGGGTCTGGGTAGTTATTTTCAGGCGTTTTTTGTCGGGAAAATGGTTAAAAGAAGAAGTTTGATTGTTTTATTGGCAGTGTTGACGGCTTTAGTGGTCTCGGGCTGGGTGATACCAGGCGGAATTAGATCGTTAGGAAACGAAAGTCAAACTGTGAAGATACTATTTTCGTTAATTAGCATTATGTCATTAGGGTTTTTCATGGGCATGCCGTTTGGAGTTGGGATGAGAGCTTCAGAGGGTAAGTTTAAAAATTCCCAACCATGGTTGTGGTCGATCAATGGAGCATTTTCGGTAATGGGGTCGGTCTTGGCGATTATTGTCGCGATTGGGGTGGGAATAAGTACGGCTTACTGGCTTGGAGTAATAAGTTATATCGTGGCTTTCGGGTCATTCTCAATTTTTTCCAGGAGATGAATTAGTGTTTGATTTGTAGCTGAGTTTATAAATATTATATATAATCCTTGCGATTGGTTTAGGCCATAACTTAGAAAACATCCGTAAATCTTCCTGTTGTCTTTTGTCAACCAGGATCCCGGAGAAGGTTTGGGATTTTTTGTGGATTCTGTGTTTTACTAAAGCTTTACTAATATATACAAAGTCACCAGTTTTGTAAGTGAAATCGTACCATGCTTTCCAATCCATATTTATTTGAAACGAGTTGCCAAATTTAAGCTTACCAATTTTGTTTTTATGATACATTACGCTTGGGCAACAAATCGGACTACCGAAAGATATGAGCACCTTTTTAGTAAAACTAGAATTGATAGAACTTTTTCCAAGCATCAGTAGTCGCAGCATAATTCTTTTTACTAGCAAATTGAGGTTGTTTTTAATTTCTTCCTTGCGGATTTCAGTATAATCTGTAAAGACAATAAGATTTTCTGGATATTTTTGCGCAGAAGTTAAACACTCTTCCAGATATCGAGGTAAGTAAATATCGTCTTGGTGGGCTAGTGTGACGTAATCAGTTTTAGCTACGTTGTAGCCAAACGTCCAATCATCCGCTATTCCGTTCGACTCTTTATTGACTTTTATTCTTATTTTGTATTTATGTGCGATTTCTAATAAAAACTTGGAGGGTGTAGATGTTGAAATAATACAGTTGCTTTTCACTGATTGACTTGTGATTGATTTAATACATTCTTCTATATACGGAGATTTTTTATACGCTAAAATTACAAAGGTGTGTTTCATTTAAAGATAAGGCTTTATGTGCCTCTCAAATCTTTGCGCGACATTTATCCATCTGTATTTATTTATTATTGTGTTTCTGATCTTTATTTTTTCCTTAATTGATCTATCTGGCCTGTTAAGAAGTAGTGATATTTTACGCACAAGATCGGTCTGGTTATTGGGATCAACAATATAACCTGTTTTGTTGTTTATAACATCATCGGTTCCAGTTTTAGTTCTAACAGCGAAAGTACCGCACATGAGTGCCTCTTTTACTGGCAGATTGGTTGCGGTCATTGGCTCGGTGGATAGAGACAGATAGCACTTAGCAATATTATAAATATGTGGTAATTTATTATATTCGATAGTTCCCAGGAACTCTGTAGATGAATCTATGCCAAGCGACCTTGATAATGTTATTAATTCTTTTTCTTCTCGCACTCCTGTTCTTGTTGAAGTAATTAAAAGGTGAGAATCATTTACAACCTTTTTTACAATGGAAAATATTCTAAGTACTTCATTAGTCCTTTTTATGGGGGTATAGTCTGTGCTGTGAAGTATAATCATTTTATCCTTATAGCGGTTAAAATATATATTATTTTTATTATTGATCGGTCTGAAATGTCTAGAATCTATGCCAACTGAAATTACTTTCGGGTTAACTTGGTAAACATCTTTTATCAGTTTAGATTTGTACTCATCTAATGTAATTGTAACCTTTGCTTTTCTTGTAGACCAGACATCAATCTTTTTAAAACAAATTGAAATAACGGTAAATATAAACCTGTTAATGAGTTTATGTTGTGAAATGTAATTGTTGTTATGGATCCAGGGAACCGGCTCATAACAAAAGTGTATTAAAGGCAAGTCTTTAATTAATGAACAAAATGCCATTATTACTGTTGAGGGGAAAAGAGTGGCAACATAAATATCCGCTTTGATTGAGAGGGTTTTAATAATAGCAATTACAATCCATAGTGGGGAAAGTATCCAAAAAAATGGGCTGTTAGTAGATGGTATGTTTAGATTTATAATAAACACTCCTTTATCTTGAAAATATTTTGTTAATTGCTGGTTTGTGGAAGAGGTAACTATATTAATTTTATATTTATCTTTTAACTTAGCGCTTAGATCGGCAATATATCTGGTTCCTCCCTGCCATAATTTAAGGTGTGGATAATACCAAATAAGCGAAGGTTTTACAAAGCGTTTGTTAACAGACTTATTTTGGTGTACAAATGGGTGTTTTACCGGGCGCTTTATCGTGAATAACTTCAACCTGGCTAAGCTAACTTTTATCATTGTAGTCAATTATATGTAGAAATTTAGTTAGGGTTTAATATGGTTTCTAGCAAAGTTTTTCCACCCAAACAGTTTCCATTTTAATACGTCTTTTAAAATAACCAACGCGTCAAAGAAAGTAACACCTTTGAAGGAGTCGTAATAAGCGACTTCCACCGGGACTTCACAATGTTTTAATTTTCTGATACCAGTCAAAATTACCATTTCAGTCTCGACACCGTAACCCTTCGATTCCCAGTTTAATTTATTGAACCCCCGTTTATTGATGGCTCGGAAGCCGCAAATTAAGTCTGAAACGTAAATACCAAAAAGTAAGTTTATAAGTACCGATGCGAATTTATTTCCTAAGTATCTGAAGAGTGGTACTCCAAGACTCAAATTTCTGGAGCCAAAAACCACATCAAACCCTCCAATTGTCAGCGCATCGACAAAATAATGAAGGTCACGGGTTTTGTGTTGGCCGTCGCCGTCCATAAAAATCACAGCATTAGCTCCTGAATCAAAGGCCATTGTTGCGCCTAGTTTCATGGCGTTTCCTTTACCGGTATTATTTTTGACTCTTATCAGCCTGGCTTTATATCTTTTTGAAACTTTGGAAGTTTCGTCTTTTGATCCGTCGTCTACAACAATAACTTCTTTTATGGCCTTTTCGGCCTTTAGGTCGCCTAAAATGGCCCCCAACCTTTTTTCTTCATTAAACGCGGCTATTACAACGGTAATTTTCATAGGCCAAGTATATATTACCTCGAATTTGATATTATCAAGAGATGAAATTGGAAATACACAAAGTCTTTTTATTTGTCGCTTTGGCTTGGGGCTTGATAACGGTTTTTATTATTCCGCCTTTTGAAGTAATGGATGAGCAAAGGCATTATATTAGGGCGGGGGCAATTGCCGAAGGAGTGTGGGGTTGTGTGGACGGAAAGTTGAAAATAAGTGAGAAGAAAATTAGTTTAATAGGTTACTCCGAATTAGGGAGGATTGCTTTTCATAAAGACCAAAAATTTGATTTCAGTAGAATTTTAAACTATAGAGAGCCCGAAACATCAGGGCTTGTGAGTGTAAACGGTCTTTGTAATACTTTTCCCCTGGGTCATGCCATTGCTGCTGTAGGGATAAAACTGGGGGACACGGTAAACAACCAACTTTTAGGTTTTTATTTAGGCAGGATATCAAATCTTTTAGTATCGGTACTTATAGTATGTTTGGCTATCAAGACGATACCTCTTGCAAAAAAGACAGTTTTTTTCTTAGGGCTGATTCCAACAGCCACACTTTTTTATAGCTCTGTCGGTTATGATGGCTTAATTTTGTCGTCAAGTTTTCTTATGTCTGCTTACTCTATTAGGCTAAATTGTAGAAGAAAAGAGGGAATTAGTTGGAAGGAAATAATTACATTTTTTATTATCGCTAGTCCACTAGCCTTCATAAAACCTGTTTATTTGCCAATAGTTTTGGCTTCTCTGTTTTTGGTTTACTTTAAAATGGGTATAAAGCAGAAATTTTTTATTCTTATCTCTTTTTTGGCTTTGGTACTGGGTGTTATTTTTTACTTAACGCATATTTTTACTTTATCTTACCAGCTTGAGAGAATCGAGATGGATGCAAGTCTTAAGGAACAGTATTTTTTAGAAACAGAGTCTACCGTTAGAAATACTTCCGGTTATGTTTACGACACGAGTTTTCAAGTTCAAAGGATTTTGTCAGAACCAACACATTTTTTCTCTTCAATGCTTTACTCAATTATTATTTTTTTTGACGGATATTTATTGACGATGCTCGGGATTACCGGTTGGGGTGGATATTCTCTTAGATTGAGCGTGTACGCTTTAATACTTTTCAATGCAGTTATTTTAGTGGGTCAGGATGTGGGGAAGATTAAATTAAGTAAGTTTTTATCACCTTCACTTTTTTATACAGTTTTGGTTTCCTTCGTCCTTATTTTTGCAAGTATGTACATTTTCGACACACCCAAAAATATTGAGGTGCCGATTGTTTTGGGAGTCCAAGGTAGGTACTTTTTGCCCTTATTGTTACCTTTGTTTTTGGCGTTGCAGTCGGCAGCCAAAAGAAAATTCCTTTGGCTTGAGACTAATAAAGCCAAGTGGCTTGTTGTTGTCATTCAAGCGTTGGTTATTTTGGGAACAATCGAGTCGTATATCGGTAGATATTATGTATAGGATTATCAAACTAATAATTTTATTTTTTGTTTTTTTGGTTTTTGTGTACAAAGCCTTTGTATTTTTAGACCCGGATTTTGGGTGGCATTACCGAATGGGCGAAATAGTTACTTCTATAGGTGTGCCAAAAACGGACCCTTTTTCCTACACCATGTCATCTTTTCATTTTGTAGATCATGAATGGCTGACAAACACTCTGATCTACTTTTTCTATAACAAAATGGGCATGGTGGGGTTGTCAATAATTTTTACTTTAGTCGCTTTTACAGCAATTTCCCTTTCCGGGAAAGGCAATATTTTGCTATTTTTATTGTCGACAGCCTCAGTCCTTCCTTTTTTTGGAGTCAGACCGCAAGTTCAGTCTTGGCTTTATTTATCCCTTTTATTTCTTTTAATTAGAAAGCAGAACCTCTGGAAAAAATTCAGGTTTCTGGTTCCTTTTTTTATTATTTTTTGGGCTAACATGCACGGAAGCTACGCTGTCGGGGTGGCAGTGCTTTGGGTGTTTGTCTTAACCAGAAGTATACGGTTGGAATCAATCTTAATGGCGGATATTTTAATTGTTACTGTCAGTACTTTAGCAACTTTAATTAATCCTTACGGTTTTGGTATTTGGAGAGAAGCCTGGATGCAATTTACAGACACGAACCTTCGCTGGAGTATAAATGAGTGGATGCCAGCTGTTTTCTCGTTTAACCTCCCATTTATGGCAATGATTGCCTTGTCGGGAGTCTTTTTGTGGATATACAGAAGAAAAATCGTTTTAGAGAAAAAGGTTTTGTATTTGGTTTTTCTGTTTCAAGCCCTCTCAAGTGTGCGTCATGTGCCGTTGTGGGTAGTAATTGCGATGCCAATTACGATTGAAGCGATGAATTATTTTATTGAAGATTTACGTAACATTAAACTTGGTCAAGTTCGCTTACGAAAAGTTTTGAAATTTTCTATAGCCGGTGGTTTGGCAATATTTTTACTTCAAGCCTTTTTCGCCCTTCGAGGGGCCGAGTCCTTTAACGAGGACACTTTTTACCCCCGAGAGGCAATTTATTATCTAAAGCAAAATGGAGTATGTGGTCGAGTATTTAATGATTACGGTTGGGGAGGATATCTTATCTGGAAGATGCCTGAAGCAAAAGTTTTTATTGACGGGCGGATGCCGAGCTGGCGATGGAATGTAAGTGTGCCCAAGGAAGCTAACTGGGCAATGAAGGAGTATTCTGGTGTCCTATCTGGAGATATGGGTTTTGAGAGGGTGTTTGATAAATATGGTATAGGTACGGTTCTGGTTCCTGTTGACAAGAAAGAGTCTTTGTATTCTGTTTTAGCTCGAAAAATCGATAGCATTTTATTTAAGAAGGAAGAACCGTTTAAACTTAAAGAAGAGCTGACAGATAAGGGCTTTAAGGAAGTTTATAAAGACAATGTTGCAGTGGTTTTTAAAGCTTCTGATTGCTCCCTTAGGATATAATTGCCTTAATGGATCAGGTTGAGGAGATAAAATCCAAGATCGATATAGTTTCATTGATTGGTGAATATGTAACCTTGGCTCGTGCGGGAAGGAATTTTAAGGCAAATTGCCCTTTCCATCAGGAAAGAACCCCTTCTTTCATGGTCTCACCGGAATTGTCTATTTGGAAGTGTTTTGGCTGTGGTCTTGGTGGGGATGCGATTTCTTTTATTCAAAAACAAGAAGGTCTGGAATTTTACGAGGCCCTAAAAATGTTAGCCGACAGGGTTGGTGTAAAGCTTGAAAGGGTTGAAGACAGCAATGTAAGTTATAAGGAAAAGCTGGTAGAAACCAACAGACTCGCAAGTGAATTTTATAAATTTATACTTTTAAATCACAACTTCGGCAAAAACGCCTTAGATTATCTATTAACAACTCGTGGTTTGAAGCTTGCGACCATCAAGGAGTTTGGTTTGGGATTTGCCCCGGATGTGCCTCAAGCCTTATATGGTTTTTTGACAAAGAAAAAATCCCTCAAACCCTTTGATTTGGAGAAGGCTGGATTGGTCGTTGCGGTTCGGGGTAGTTATATTGATCGGTTTAGAGGAAGGGTGATTTTCCCTCTGACGGACGCAAGGGGCGCTGTTGTCGGCTTGGCTGGGAGGATATTGCCGGGCAAAGACAGCGAAAGGTTGGCCAAATATATTAACTCTCCCGAAACGGAAGTTTACCACAAATCCAAGCTTCTCTATGGGTTCCACTTAACCAGAAAGAAGATTAAAGAACAAGGCTTGGTGGTCATTGTCGAGGGGGAGCTTGATGCAATTTCTTCATGGCAAGTGGGTGTTAAAAATGTTGTTGCAATCAAAGGGTCAGCTTTTACCGAGGACCAGGTAAGACTGCTTACAAGAATAACGAGCGAAGCGGTTTTAGCACTTGATTCTGATATCGCTGGAAACTTGGCCGCAAGGCGGGGGATAGAAACTGCCCAAAACCTTGGATTAAATATCAAAGTTGCGCGTCTTGGAAAATACAAGGATCCAGATGAGGCAGCCAGAAGCGATGCTGATTTTTACAAAAATGCCATTAACGAAGCAATATCTATTTGGGACTTTTTGATAGATTCGGTTTTTTCAAAATACCGCAAAATTGGAGGGAGAGAGAAATCGCTGATTAGCAAAGAAATAGTGCCAATTTTGGGTAGTATCGCCGATGAGATAGTTCGAGCCCACTACATAAAAGTGGTTGCTCAAAAACTTGATGTCTCTATGGAAGTGGTAATTAAAGAAGTTGAAAAAAAAGAAAGAGCCAAAGGCGTAAAAAGCGAGTTAATTGAGGATACACACATTGGAATTCCAGCAAAAAGCCGCGAAGAGCTGCTGGAAAGAGAGGTTTTCTCGCTAGGTACAAGAATAGATCCAAACTCTCTTCTTGTAAGTTCTGTTTCGAATCTTTTCCAAACACCTTTGTGGACCAAGATACTTTTCTACTTGAAAAAGTATCTAAATACCAATAAAAAATTTACACTCTCGGGTTTTGCCAAGTCTTTACCTAAGGAGTTACTTGACGGGTTTTCACTTGCAGTGTTTACTGAGGAAGAGTCAGCGGGTGAAGATAAGTTGCTAAGAGAATTTAATGGAACAAAAAAAGAACTCAAACTGTTAAGAATCAAAAGGCAGGAAGTGGAACTTATTAAACAGATTGCTCTTTACGAAAAGAAAGGTGAAAAGATTAAGCTTAGAAAAGTTAAGGAAAAGTTTAATAATCTGGCTCGAAAGAGAGCTTCTCTTGAAGAAGAGTAAACTTGCGATATAATTTCTTTTGTATCCATGGTAAAAAAAGTCACACAAGAGCTTCTTAAAAAAGGCCGGGAGCAGGGATTTTTAACACAAGAGGATATTCTTGAGGCCTTTCCTGATGCTGAAGAAAGGATTGATGAACTCGATACCTTTTACGATAAGTTGTTATCAGAGGGTGTTGACGTGTTTGAATCGGTTAGTGCCGAGGAACTTGAGACTAGTAGAGAGTCACAGGAAAAGCTTGAGAGAGAAATTGAGATTCTTTCAAAACTCGAAGGTGGGGAGTCCACAGACCCTGTTAGACAATACCTTCGCGAGATTGGGAAAGTCCCCCTTCTTTATGCAGAAGAAGAGGTAGAGCTTGCTAAAAGATACGAAAAAGGCGAAAAACGAGCCAAAGACAAGCTGACCGAGAGCAATCTCAGGCTTGTTGTCTCAATTGCCAAAAAATACATCGGACGCGGGCTTTCACTCCTCGATCTTATTCAAGAAGGTAACCAGGGGCTAATTCGCGCTGTTGAGAAATATGACTGGCGCAGAGGGTATAAATTTTCGACTTACGCTACTTGGTGGATAAGACAAGCAATCACCCGCGCGATAGCAGACCAGGCAAGAACAATAAGAATTCCTGTGCACATGGTCGAGACGATAAATAAACTCTATCGCACCAGTCGCAAGCTTATGCAGGAATTAGGCCGGGAGCCAACCCCTGAGGAGATTGCTGAGGAAATGGGATTGACTGAGGACAGAGTCCGAGAAATTTTCAAGATTTCTCAGGAGGTGACAAGTTTAGAGACGCCAGTGGGCGATGATGGGGAAAGTGTTTTGGGGGACTTTATTCCGGACGAAGCCCATCTTTCGCCAGTAGACCAGGCATCAAAACAGCTTTTGAAAGACCATTTGGACGAAGTTTTGTCTACCTTGACAGAACGTGAGGCAAAAGTGTTAAAGCTTCGCTTTGGTTTGGATGGCAGCAAACAAATGACTTTGGAAGAGGTTGGAAGAGTGTTCGGTGTCACAAGGGAAAGAATTCGTCAGATAGAAGCAAAAGCGCTTCGAAAGCTCAAGCACCCAAGTCGTCGCAAGAAACTTCAGGATTATCTGGAATAATTTAGCGGTTGTTAATTTTTGGTTAAGTTAATACAATTTCCTTCATGCGTCTAAAAAAATGTGACTGTCTTCTTTGTTCGTTCGAAAATCCCAAAGTGACAGTAAACGCAATTATAATTAAAGACGAAAAAATTCTTTTAGGAAAAAGGAAACTCAAAGAAGAACCGTTTTATGGCAAGTGGGATGTTTTTGGCGGATTTTTGCAGAAAGGTGAAACTCCTGAAAAAGCGCTTTTGAGAGAGGTAAAAGAAGAGTTGGGAGTAGGGTGTAAAGAATATACCTTAATGGGTTCTTTTACCGGGACATCGTTTTATAAGGTTTACAAGTTCCCGGTAACCAACCTGTCTTATTTAGTCGAATTGGACGGCGAACCCAAACTTAACGATGACGAAAACTCGGATATTGTTTGGAGAAGGTTAAAAACTTTAAGAACAGTGGCGTTTGATTCAAATCAAAAGGTTTTAAAATTCTTAAAGCAAAAATTTGTTTGGGATTTTGTTAAGATAAAAAAGTTAATTTTTCAACTTGATCCCAACGCTGTTGTTGATGAGCAAAATATTTATAAAGCAGTGCTGAATGGATATGTGAGCAAAATTGAAAAGGAAGGTAAGTTAGTGGGTTTGGGCTGGATATTTCCCCGGCAGACCCTTCTTCGCAAACAGGCAGTTGTCGAAGATATGATTGTAGACGAGAAATATAGGGGTAAGGGATATGGCGAGAATATTCTTTTGGATCTGATCAGATGGGCTAAATCCCAGGGTGTAGAGGTAGTTGAGTTGACTACTAATCCCAGAAGAGTTGCCGCAAACAGTCTTTATAAAAAGATTGGTTTTAAGCTCCACGAAACAAACCATTATCTTCTTAATTTAAAGAAATAAAGGGCTGGATTTAAGCTGTGCTCAGTGATAAAATCTAGCTTGCACTTTTACAATCCCCTGTAGCTCAATGGTAGAGCGAGTCCCTGTTAAGGACGAGGTTGTAGGTTCGAGTCCTACCGGGGGAGCAAGTTAGCCTTAAAATCTGTAAGAAATTACTAATCTTTCGGCTGTGTAGCAAAGTCTGCATGAAACTTTTCCATCCATTGTTTTACTGCTTCAGGGTTCATGTTCATATGTTGATTTTTCATAACTTCCATAGCGTCAATATGTACTTTATCTCCCTTAGCAACCATTTCCATCGCGTGTTTTTTACTGTTCTCCATCATTTCTTCAGCAGTTGCACCATGGATAAGCGCATCACATGGTCCGTATAATTGTTTACATGTCATTGTTTTCATATATGAATCACCTCCATCCTCTTGTGATTATACTGCAAAGAAAGAGTCCAAGAAATGCGGGCATTGTGTTATTGTGTAAATTATCAGAAATTAGTTTGTAGAATTGTTCTAAAATCATCCCACTTAGCGAGCAGAATAGAACGGGAAGGACAAAACCTTCCCTTTCTATTGGTGTATAATATAAAAAATAATTGTCTGTAACCAATAGCTATGGCAATAAAAAAATCAACCTTAGAACAAAAATGGTATTACAGGTTGGCGAAAGTATTTTTCTTAATACTGCCGTTACTGATTGCAGCTCTATTTATATTAAGAAAAGGAATAGTCGTTTGTAATAGCTTAATACAGGAAGACATTTTTGACCTATATCCCAACTATATTATCTTTATTGCAGTAGCACTGATTTTGTATTTTTTGTTGTTAAAATGGATTTGGAGAGGTTTTCTTTACATTGTATTTGGTGGATTGGAAGATGACACAAAGAAGAAAGAAAGTGATCAGTCAGCACAGGTAAGATCAGAACCATCTAAGATAATGCAATTAATTCCAATTCTAATTGTTCTGGGTATATTTATTATCTTTATACTATCTGAGATGGGATATATCACATTGCCCAAAATAAGCCCTAATCCTATTGGAAATCCGACGGTAAGAACGGTTCCAAAATCCACCTGTTTTGCTACATCTGCTCAAATGGCAACCCCCTGTAACTCTGTGAAAAACGGCATTAAAACATCCGGGGTGATTGTTCCTGATTCATGTAGCTGCCCGAGTGACACTACTTACGCACAGATGGACAATGTAACAGCGGGAGGCCCTTATAAAATCTGTACATGTAATTGAATTAAGGCCATAACACACCCAGTGTAAAAGTCGTTTTTGTAAGTCAGTTTATCATTACCTCGTTATGTATAGCCTTGAAAATTGTTTTACCTCAGCTAAATACAAAGATATGGACAGTTGCCAAAGAGCAGTTGAAACAGGCAACTGGAGGCGTGATAGTAGAGACCCTAATAATATAAAGTGCAAAGTGAGCACTGACTTACTTGCGAAAGGATACTGCAAATAAAGCATTGCTTAGGAAGCAAGCAACTGTTGTGTTTCTTTGAGAATATAATCGGGGAATTCAACGATTTCCATCCAATTTGCTGTTCTAAAATCATTCCACTTAGTGAACCCATGTGTTTGAAATCTTAAGAAAACTACATTTTTTGATAGAATTACTAGATGGATCAATATACTAATGTTTTACTCCTTAATCCAAGTGGAACAAAAATAGTTCTTCTTAAACGGTTTGCCGGTGCAAAATTTGCACCAAACAGGTGGACTGGAATTGGCGGTCATATTGGAAGGGGTGAAGATGTTACCATTGCCGCCCTTCGAGAATTGTTTGAAGAAACAGGAATTAGTCAAAACGAAGTAAAGAATTTCCGTATGGTCGCAGACTTTATATATGACAGTGGTCCTTATTGGCCCAGAGGGTACAGAATTGTTTACTTCGACGGAATTTATACTAAAGAGAAGTTACCAGATTGTTCAGAGGGGGTCTTGAAATGGATCCCAATTGGCTATCTTCATAGGTACGATATTATTGATGACACACGGGCTGTGCTGAAAATTCTAAAACAAAAAATATTTAATAAGGAAGTTATTAAACCTTTGAAAGGAAAATTCCAAGTTGGGGAAAAAGGTGTAACAGATCAAGTTATTATTGAGTAGTAACTTGGAAATCACCCCAGTCTGTGAGCATAGACGTTTTTAGTATAACCTGCTGACTATCGCGTAACGTTTCAAAAATCGATGTTGCGACAGTTTCTTCAGAAGGAAGCGGGTTTAGGGGAATCGCTTGTGGGAAGTTAATTATAATCCATTTACGGATTTAGCGTGAGGTAGCAGGTTCTGGCTTGGTCCGTCAAGGGAAGGACTGTTTTTTAATCGGAAAAAGATGAAAGGTGAATTTGATGAAGTAATATAGGTAATGGGAATATGAAATTGGGCAAAATAGTTGAGTCTCTTCCTGGTTGGTGTACACCAAAAAAAGCGCAGCGGCTTTTTGATTTGGTTATTGAGAGTAATTCACAAATCACTTGTGAGTTAGGGGTTTTTGGAGGCCGAAGTTTTATCCCAATGGCGCTTGCTCACAAACAAAAGGGAACGGGATTTGCGCTGGGCATCGACGCTTGGAGGAAAGAAGCATCACTCGAAGGAACAAACTCACCTGAGAATAATGAATACTGGTCGAAAATAAACTACATCGAAGTTTACAGAAAATGCACTCACGCTATTCGAGTTAACGAGGTCGATGATTTTTGTAGCCTAATTAGAATGCGAAGCCAGGATGCGGGCTTTTTGATTGCAGACAATGTGATTGATATTTTACATCAGGATTCAGCACACAATATCGAAACAATTACAGCTGAACTGAATTTGTGGGTCCCCAAAGTAAAAATAGGTGGCTACTGGGTGGCCGATGATCTTTTGTGGGAGGAAGCGAAAAAAGGATACGCGAAACTTCCGGAGTTTGGACTGGAAATGATTGAGGACCATCATGAATGGGGAATATTTAAAAAAACAAGATGATATTCGGAAGCCCAAAAAGGGCGGATTGACCTTTTAGAAAAACTCTAGCATTTTTTGCCGGAGAAGTTTATACTTCCCTCAACCAAGGGAGGGGGCGAAAAAAATGACAAAATTTGCTTGGATGACTAGTCTAGTAGGGATATTGCTATTTACTGTAGCTTTTTTTGGAAGTGAAGTATGGGGACAAACTGCGGAAATAAAAACTGAATTCGGTCAGATGGAACTTCAGGGAATACATAGTCCACTACCCCAACCTACGCAGTCAACTACAGTTATCAACCAAAAACCAGAGGGAGAAGTACCACCAACAAAAGAGACGCAGAATATTTTGGAAGAAGAGCTCTTGAAGTTGCAGGATTTGCCAAATAAAGTTAGCAACTTGGAGAGTAAAGCAAAAGATTATCAGGGTGACGCGAGAGTGAGTAACTGGCTGTCGTGGTGGTGGGTGACGGGCTTCTTGGCTGGAGTCTTGTGGATTTTTGTGTGGGTTTTTGTAGGGTGGCAATGGGCACGGTTTAAATTCTGGGGATTTGGCTGGCCTTGGCCTTGGTGGTTCTGGGTACCTGTTTTTTGGTTCATCCCATGGCTTTTCCTGGCCTGGCAGTTTTGGCTTATTTGGTGGGTGTGGTGGATCTGGGTTTGGTGGCTTTTTCCGTGGGTATTTTGGCTGTTCTGGTGGATCGTTATTTTCAAGGAAGCTATGATTTGGATCTGGAAAGGTAAGCAGCCGTAAGTTCAGGTACGGGAAAGCACTTAGGCGAGTTCCTTTTTCATCTGTTCAAACTCTTTTTTGTCGATCTCGCCTTTAACATAGCGCTCTTTGAGGATATCTAAGGCGGATTTCTCTTGTGTTTGGCTCTTCCCTTTACTTGCAACCCATTTAACCAAGGCGACAATGGCTAGAATAACAAGACCCCAGAACAGAATCATAAAAGTCAAGCCAAAACCCCATCCAAAGGAACCCATCGGATTAATACCTAAACTTCCCATCATAGGATTACCACCTCCTCCCATCATCCACATCATCGGTATAAAACCTACTCCATTCTGCGGAAGTTGAGCAGAAGTATCACAACCACTTAGTCTTTTTCCCATAACAATGTGCATTTGTTCTTCACCCTCCTTGCCCATCATCCGCTCCATCATCGTATTCATTGCCGCGTGTGAGTTTCCCATCATCTGTCCCATGTAGTATTCACCTAATGAACCGTAGTTCTCATCTGTAAGATTCTTACATTCAAGCTGTTTTGTTTGGAGTTTATCCCAGATTTCTTTTCCTTCAATTTCTTCACGAGCAGTGTGGTCGTCAGAGGTCACGGATGATGGTGAACTCGTCCAGTTACCCATCATGCCCTGAGCAAAGGTTGCAGATGGTGTTAGTAACAAAGTGAATAAAAAAATGGCAATCAGTAATATCTTTTTTATAGGTTTATCCTTTTCAAAAGGTAAGCACCTTATCATTTTCAGCAACCAAATCGTAAAAATCTTCAAGTCTACCTTCAGGACATTCTTGGTCACTCTCTTGTTTGCGGATTGCGAGGCATGTACCACAGGCGAGAATCTTTGCCTTGTCGGATGACAAAAACTTTTCAACTTGTTCTTTGATATTAAACTTGGGAGAACTTGACTGTTGGTACTCCACACCCTCACTGACAAGAAAAATAGAGACGGTATCACCTTTGGATAAAGCTAAGTTTGCAAGTCTTAAAGCATTCCAGTTAGTTTCTCCACTGTTGGTTGAAAGAATAATGCCAAGTTTCATATAGTGTTACTATTATAACAAGCGTTCTTAAAGACCGTTAAAACAGCCTCGAAACCTCACAGTATACTATTTTCAGGCGCGGGGAGTACTGGCTGGTAATACTCTTCTTTTTTGAACTTTTGGTAGAATAGAGTTATGAGCATGTTTATTCGTATTTTTAAAAAATACGAATGTTAAACATTGTGTGGGTGACTGCTTGATCTCGCTAGCGATACCCGGCATACCCTAAATAATATATGAAATAACTGGTTCAGTTTAGGGGGTATCGGTTAGTGTCGGATATTATAAGTACAACGTCTCATTGCTAATTGTATATTAACGCCCTAAAATTGCTCTAGTTGTGAAAACATTTTCGCTTAAATCAAAATTTGTTTTCTTACCTTTACTGATACTACTTTATTTTGTTTTCCTCCGCCCTTCGAAAATCCTTTCTCAAACTCCAGATCCCACAACAATCTCAAGCCGTGTGAATTCATCATCTGACGATGCGGAAGAGGCGATTGGTAGCGGCTCTGTGGGCCTTTCTAGTAGCGATTTGGAGTTGGGGGCTGAGGGTTCTGTACTTCAATTGGTAGGAATGCGCTTTAATAATCTGCAAATTCCGCAGGGAGCAATTATTACCAGTGCCTATATAGAGTTTGAGGTTGACGAGTCACAAAGCGGCTCGACATATGTAACAATCAGGGGTGAAAGCTCTGATAACCCTGTAACATTCGTAAATCAAACTACAAATATCTCCTCTCGTCCCGTAACTAATACATCCATATCTTGGGATAACATACCGCCTTGGACAGTAATCAGTGAAAAAAAGATTACTCCAGATTTAGGTGGTATTATCCAAGAAATAGTTAATAGACCCGGCTGGATCAGCGGTAACTCTTTGGTTATCACGATTGAAGGAACAGGAAGAAGAACTGCTGAATCGTATAACGGGGAAGCTTCCAATGCCCCCCTGCTTGTCATAAGTTTTTTACCCAGCGGCATTCCGACCCCCACTCCGACCCCCACTTTTACTCCTACTCCAACCCCCTCTCCTACACCCTTCCCCGAAGGAACAATACGCTTTGCCGTAATCGGTGATTTTGGTACAGACGATGCCAATGAAGCTCGAGTCGCAAATCTTGTAAATTCTTGGAATCCGGACCATGTGATTACAACCGGCGACAACAATTATCCGGATGGTGAAGCCACAACGATTGACGCAAATATCGGGAAATACTACAGTCAGTATATTGGAAATTATCAAGGGTCTTTTGGCTTAGGTAGTGCAATCAACCGTTTTTGGCCATCATTAGGGAATCACGATTGGCACACAATTACCTGTGACATCCTAGGTTGTACGGGTGCGTATTTCGACTACTTCACCTTACCCAATAACGAACGCTATTATGATGTCGATCTGGGCTTGGTCCATTTATATGCCATAGATAGTGATA
Source organism: Candidatus Woesebacteria bacterium RIFCSPHIGHO2_01_FULL_39_23 (assembly GCA_001792305.1). Taxonomy (GTDB): domain Bacteria; phylum Patescibacteriota; class Microgenomatia; order UBA8517; family UBA8517; genus 2-01-FULL-39-21. The sequence continues at coordinate 33,195 of MGGH01000022.1, read as the reverse complement.
CCGGAGAACCCGACGGTAGGAGCATAAGTTCGATTCAGGCAAACTGGTTGCAAACCAAGCTGGTCGCATCCAACTCCTGCTATGATGTGGTTTATTTCCATCACCCACCCTACTCATCAGGTCGTCATGGCTCCACCACCACCATGCGCTGGCCATTTGCATCTTGGGGTGCTGATGTAGTTTTAAACGGGCATGACCATCTTTATGAACGCATTGATGTTAATGGAATTCCTTATTTTGTAAACGGAGCAGGAGGGGCATCTTTATATACGTTTGATAATCTGGGAACTTTGCCGCCTGAAGCCACTTCTATCGTGCGTTATAACGAGGATCGCGGGGCAATGCTTATTACGGCAACTACATCTGATATTACTTACCAATTCTATAATGCGAATGGGGTGTTGATTGATAATTATAGTGTAGTCAAAGACTGTTCAGCTCCTTCTCCTACACCGAGTCCAACACCCACTCCGAGTCCAACACCTACGCCCGTTGAAACTCCAACTCCAAGTCCGACGCCAACGTTGACTCCTACCCCCACCGTAACACCAACACTAACACCGACACCAACTCCAACACCAACACCAACTCCTACTCCTTCACCTTTGATTTTTAATCCAACAGACGATGCCTCAATTTATAAAGCAAATCCTTCCGCTAATTACGGTTCACTTGCAACATTGGAAGTTGATAATAGTCCTGTTAAAAACTTCCTGGTGAAATTTAACATAACGGGAGTTAACGGCAGCCAAGTTATCAGCGCAAAATTGAGGCTTTATAGTGTCGGGAGTTCTAATATTGGAGGATATTTCTATTCTTCAGATACCAACTGGGGTCAATCTTCTGTGACTTGGAATACAGCGCCTTCTGCCGGAACTTTTCTCGGTAGTTTGGGAAGGGTAAAAAAAGGTATATGGTACGAGGTTAATATAGGAAGTTACATAACTGGTGACGGGGTTTATAGTTTTAGAATTAATTCGACATCCACAGACGGCGGCGACTACACGTCAGGTGAGGGTAATTCTTCTCAAATTCCTCAGATTGTACTTACGCTTAATTGACAAGGTAAAACACTATAAAAACCGTAAAACGGGAATTTAGCTACAATCTTCTTGCTTTATGGATTAATAAGAAACCTGTTCCGTTTTAGTGGCTGTGTAGTTCGTTTTCTGCCCGGTCTTTTTCTTCTTTAGTTTTAGCTCTTTTCTCAGGCGCGGGGAGTACTGGTTGGCAAAACGCTTTTTTTCGAACTTTTGGTAGAATGAGTTAGTGAATAATTTGTATATCAAGGCAATAAATAGAGCCAAAGAGCTACTTCTAGAGAACCCATTTGATGTTTACCATACCCTAGATCATCACGCAGAGGTTGTCTGCAATATATTTGACATCAAAGACGCAGAAGTTATAGAGCTTAAAAATGGACTTCTCGAAGTTGCCGCTTGGTGGCATGACGTATTTAAAGACAATACAAGAGGGGAAGAGTTGTTAATTAAAGAGTTTTTAGATTTGGGATTAAACCAAGAAGAAATCCAGGAAATACTTAACATCATAAGTAGCCATTCTTTCGGTCAAGAGCAACAAAACAGCGAAGCTAAACTACTTTACGACGCCGATAAAATCGCCTTAGTTTCCATTCCCCGCTGGAAATACGCTTTTGACCGATTTGATGCTGGGTTGATCTCCGAAGCAGAGAGAGACAAGTATATTCCCGAATGGAATCGAAGAATGCCGATTCTAGAAGATAAACTTCATTACAAATATTCGAAACTTTTATTTAAGAAAAGATATGCTGAGTTTGTTGATTGGCTTAAATCAATTGGTCGATATCAAAACGGACTAATGGTTTAAGTAGGTTTTTTGGCATTGGAGTGGTCTACTACATGTGTCAAATCATTTTACTCCTGGAGTAGTTTAATTTAAGGAGCCTGGTCGGTTTCAAAAAGTTGTAAACTGTAGCCAGTTAAAGTAAAATAATTATAGGATTTAGTTTTATTGACGTTATGGATGAGACTGGTGAGACTTACGAAGGCCATCATAAGGATCCCCCTCTTCATGATGCTAAGACCGAATATGACAAAGATGTTTCTGTTTATGCTTATTACTCTACAGGTAAAGGATTGTTGGCTCGTAAAGACGGGGACTCTATAAAAACTTCAATTGTTCGGTATAAATTTAGAGGCGAGGGAGACAGAAAATACATAAAAGAAGAAAATTGGTCGCCCGAATTAGATTTATCAACTATGGATTATGCGGATATTATATCGTCTATGGAAATATTTGTTTTACTAAGAAATTTTCCACGCGGAAAGTTCGCAGGGTTACTAGACACAGACCTATTGGGAAACTTAGCCCCCATTCTAAGAAGGTTTTCAACAAAGATAAAGGCGACCGATCCCGAGGCAATATATTTAGACCGATTACTAATAGATGATATTTTAAATACCGATGAAGATGAAAAAGATCTGGTACTCTTTTTAAGACTCGGCCAGAGACTAGATGAGAAGGAAGAAAGTGTGTCTAGGATTAAAAGAACAAGCCTTTATCGGTTAAATGTTGCAAGTGGTGAAGTTTTCAAATACACGGGAGATACTGTTGATTACTCTCTAGCTAAGAAGGGAAATTGGAAATCCCTCGCAAAGATAGCGGAACAAGAATAAATTAACCATAATATACTTAGCGAGTGAGGGGAATATGTTTTTTGTTAGAAACTTACTTAAAGGGTGTAAGATAGCTTGGTACACCTAGATCTAATTGGGTAGTTACATGATAAAACTTTTAAGAAAAGGAAAGTATTCGTTGGTTGAAACTAGAAATGACGTAAAGATTTTAAAACTTGACGGAAAAACATTTGTTTGGATATTTACAAGATCAGTTGGAGAGATACTAGTTTCTACCCACCGAACCCACAGAACCGACCAAAAACTCTCCAAAGGAGAATATAGACTTTATGAAGTTAAAGACGATCCAAACTTGACAGACATGCTTCATTTGGAATTATTTATAGGTGAAGGTGATTGGCAAGGATACTTGCTTCCAACCGGTTTTCCCAAAAATAAGAAAACCAGAAGCCGCATTATTCCAACCATAGAGCTGATTTCAAGGTAGTTCTTTTATTTCTCTTTGACTTAATATATACTGTTACCCGTTAGCTCCTTTTACAGCTTTAAGTTTCTCAAGGATTATTTCCCAAAATAGTTAGTAGAGAAGGTAGTTTGTAAAGGCAGTTTAAATAAAGGAGGTGATAAAAATGGCAACTAGATTGTTTGTTGGGGGATTGTCTTGGGGAACGACGGAAGATGCTCTTCGCGAACTTTTTGCGCAGGCTGGGCAGGTTGTTTCCGCGACAGTTATTACCGACAAGTTTACCGGAAAATCAAAGGGCTTTGGATTTGTGGAAATGGGTTCTGAGGATGCGGCGAAGGCTGCTGTCGAGAAGTTTAATAACTATTCTCTTGACGGTCGTACCATTACAGTAAATGAAGCCCGTCCTATGGCTCCCCGAGAAGATCGAGGTGGATCTTATGATCGTGGTGGATTTAGACGCGACGGAGGAAACCGCGGAGGTCGAGACAGACGTGGAGGTCGAAGCAGGGCGAGATATTAAAAGGCCTAGGGTTTTGTATATAGCCTTCTGAGCTCAATTTTTGCTTGTTCAAGCGTGCTTTTTCTTAGTGGCTTTAAGTTTTTACCGGCTCGATTGATGTAGAAATTGAGCATACTCATGGCAGACTGAAAGGGAGGAGATTTTCTTCGGGTGCTTTTTTCAGCGGATTGCATTAAGCTTTCTGCAATTTTTTTGGGACTATCCCAAGTAAATACATCCTCTTCCAAATCAAGTGCGATGCTTTTTTTAGTTACATCCGCCGACCAATTATTCTTTGCCACCGTTTAGTATTAAAAGTTACTCAGTTTTACAGGAATGAGTATAAGATTATTGGTATTGGTAAAGCTGAATTGTTTCATTTGTTGTGCTTTTCTTTGTACTCTTTTATTTGGCTTATGACTTCTTCGCGAAGGTTGACAAGCGCAGATTGCAAATCTTTATGTATCTCTTCACTGAAAATATGATGTTTTCCGGGAAGCCACATAGATAGATTTACTCTAAAGCCCCATCTGCTTCTTTTTTTGAGTCTTAGTGTTGCTTTTTTTTCGTCGTCCGTAAGATTTTTGGTAACGCGGTCAATTTTTGAGACGAGCTTTTTTTGGACGAGTTTTTGAATATATTCAGTTATTTCAAGATCTTTTGTTTTTATATCAATTTTCACTACAATCTTTATTTTATACCAATTTTACTTTAGTTTGTAATTATCGAATTGTGTAAACACATATGCGACACTTCCGATACACTTTAGTCTGAATTTTGCTACACCTGAGGAATATCTAGTGTCGCATATCTAGTTACTTTGTACGGATACTAACTACTATCTACTGATATTTGGTCTTCCAGAGTCCAAGCTGGTTCTGAAGTAACTTTCACCATGTTCCTTTGACCTTGGCGTTATAAACCTCCTCTAGGTTTTGGTTAAGTTTATGATAAGAATGGTCCAAAAAACTCGTGAAAAATTGTGGCAAAAACAACATTTACTATCAATAAATCAACTAAAGGTAAAGAAACTCCTGTTTTTATAAACTTCTGCCAGTCAAGAATGGATACATCTTAATCTAACTTTATTCGTCATTTATTAATATTCAAATTTATCCACTCTTTTAGTCCATCCGGAGACCAATATCCTGTTAAAAAAGCGCGTTCGGCTTTATTTATTTTAGATTTATCAATGTTGCTAATTAATTTATCCAAGAATAAAGAGTGATATCTTAAGAAATATAGGTCATCAAAAAACCCTTTTCCTGAGTTGTACTCCCTAATGTTAGTATTAACCAAATACTTCGCGTATTCCTCACTTAAGGAATACTTAGCAACTCTTCGGAGGAGGTCTGTTTCTGATATCTGATTAAACGTTATTACTTGATACATAACAAAGTCGCGTAATTTTTTAGAATAATCAAGCATTAATTTGATAGTTTTGTATTCTTTTATAAAATCTGCGAAAGAAATATTTGTACGAAATTCTTCATAATAATCTTGCTTTTCCTCTAAAACAACAAATATCTTTTTTTCAAAATAAATTGATACCAACTCTTCAATAGTCTTACTTGCAGCAGTTTGAGGGATCTTTAGAAATTCTGGCAAATCCGAAATCCTTGTCATGATTTGATTCATACAATGTCCCCATACTTCGTGGCCGAAATGCTCGACAAAAAGACCAAAATCAATAATAGGTTTTCCCTCTTGGAAGTTAACTATATTATTCATATTAAATAGCACGGCCTTAGAGTTCTCACGAAAAACTGACGATCTAATATCATAGTTGAAATCAAATATATAATTATCAAATTCTTGTGCTATACGGTCATCATTTTTAGCAAACGTGTCTTTTGTAAAACGTACTAAAATTTCAACTAATCTAAGCATCTCGCGCTCTATTTTTTCCTTAATTTTGTATGAATTTGGAATCCATTGCACAGTTTCAACGTTTGCAAATTTGTCAGAATTAAGAAGTCTATTGCTTGTTTCAAAAATTAATTCCTTATTACTTCTCAGCCAATTCTCTATCTGTAGCAAGTCTTCATCTTGGATGTAATATAATTCTTTAATTTCTACCCAATTTTGTCGTTTGCCTACAATCTTCCTTTTCAAAAAAGCACTTATTAATTCGAGATATCTCTTGAGTTCCAAGATATATAGTTCTTCAACCGAATTGACCTCATATATTTCAGGAACTTTTTTTATTAAAAATTCAACTTCGGAAAGTATGGTTTTTGCAAAAAAAACATTTGGAACTAAATTTTGGGAATTATTATAGTTGCTTAAATTTCTAATCTTTCTCGATATTATACCAGCTTGTTTAATTACATAATTATCCATAAAAAGTTTTTTCTTTCTATTGTTTGGTGGGCACACCAAAAGCGTTTGTACCTTGGATAATTGATCCGCCCTTTTCGCCAATTCGCTGGTCAGTGATCTCTTCACCACACACATCGCATTTGTACATAATTCCACCCGTTCTATTCCCGTCTGGAGTTTTTCCATCCCAAATTCCTGCCTTTCGCCATTTGTGTCCACATTTTTTATTGTTATTCACTTACTATCACCTCCAGCTCGATAAATAAAAACAAAATCTTACTAATGATATCATAGTAAAAAAAAGGACAAATCTCCCTTCTCAAAATCAATTTTATAAAGTTCGATTTCTGAATTTTTCAACTCTCATTGGTTGAAAACCTGAGTAAGAGGAGTATTCACCCAAAATACTCTAAATTGCATCTATAAATAGTATTTTGGTATAAATAATCTAACGGGATAGGGGGTGATGAATATGAAGACAAAGGAGCTCTTGCACATTGTAACTTTTCCACTAACTGTTGTTGGCGCTTTAAACTGGGGGTTAGTTGGGCTTTTTAATTTTAATTTAGTAAGCGCTTTACTTGGAACGGTCCCTGAACTTGAAAAACTGGTCTATGTAATGGTTGGTATTTCGGCTGTTTATATTTTTGCCACCCACGGTGAGGACTGTAGAATTTGCGGAAAGAACAGAAAATAATTACCTTTTGCGCTTTTTGTACCACTTTTCGATTTGGTCAGCAGTAACGTAGGTTATTGCGTTTCCGATAATTATAACTAAACCTACACCAGGACTAAAAAGATAAACAACTCCTCCAATTGCAAAGAAGATTACGTCAAGTTTTTTAGAGAGTTCGGTTATTCGCTCAACAATGCTTTTTCTCTCAACACTCATCAATTCAATTTTATCACTACCCGTGTTATACCCATTTTACTTTAATTTATAACTAAAAATTGCAAAATGGGGGATCAAAATCACTTGCGAGAGTTGCAAACAAGAGCAAGTGGAGTTTACACTAAATTGAATATTTTCTCATGAAACTGTCTGTCGCGACGCTTAAAAAGATTCTTGTTGATTCTGGTTTGGTTCCTGAAAAAGAATTTGATGAAGCAAGTCAATCTTCGCAGGAACTCGGAAGAAGTGTTGAAGACATTCTTATTTTTAAAGGGTTTTTGAGTGAGGCTACTATAGGCCAGCTCGTTGCAGAACACCTCAATGTTATCCACGCAAGTTTAAGTCACAAAGTGATTCCCGATGAAATTTTGAAGCTTATACCAGAGAAAACAGCAAGGAGTTATAGGATATTAGCATTTGAGAAGGAGGGCGACAAACTTAAACTTGCAATGGAAGACCCATCAGATTTTGAGGCAGTGGAGTTTGCCAGGCGTCAAACAGGTCTTGAGATAGTCCCTTTCTACGCCGGACCTGACGAAATGAGGAAGGCACTCGGACAATATAAGAAAAACATCAGAGAAGAATTTGACAAGGTAATTGAAGAAAATATAAGCAAAACCAAACTTGAAAAAGATCCTGCTAAAGCTGCTGAGGACCTTCCAATCATTAAAATTCTGGATACCATTTTTGAGTTTGCCGTGGCCGAGCGGGCTTCAGATATTCACATCGAGGCTTACTTCGAAGAAGTAGTTGTTAGGTTTCGCATAGATGGTATCTTGAGGGATATTATTCGTTTGCCCCGAGGAATAGAAGTGGCACTTGTGGCGCGTATTAAAATTCTTTCAAGTTTGAAAATCGATGAACACAGAATTCCCCAGGATGGCAGACATAAATTTAACATAGACGATGACGTAGTAGCCTTGCGAATTTCGATTATCCCCGGGTTTTATGGTGAAAATGTGGTTATGAGGTTACTCCCCGAGACCAGTAGGCCATTAAGCCTTGAAGAGTTGGGGCTAACCGGCAAGGGATTGGAGATAGTAAGAAATAATATTACCAAGCCAAACGGAATGCTTTTGGTAACGGGCCCGACCGGATCCGGCAAGACCACGACGCTTTATTCAATATTAAACATATTAAATACTGTAAAAGTTAAAATTTGTACAATTGAAGACCCAATTGAATACGGAATAAAAAGGGTTAGTCAAATTCAGGTAAATCCCAAAGCGGGCCTTGATTTTGCCACAGGGCTGCGGGCATTGCTTCGGCATGACCCCGACATTATCATGGTTGGCGAGATTAGGGATCATGAAACAGCAGAGATTGCGATACACTCAGCACTTACCGGACACTTGGTTTTGTCCACCCTGCATACAAACACAGCATCAGGAGCGATTCCAAGGCTTTTGGATATGGGAGTTGAAGGGTATTTACTTGCCTCGACAGTCAACGCTGTTATTGCCCAACGATTGGTTCGAAAAATTTGCACAAGTTGCATTATGGAATACACGCCCGAGGAGAACACTCTTGGGCCATTTGTGAAGGAATTTAGTCTAAACCTCAAAGATCAAAAATTTTATAAAGGAATAGGTTGCAATGAATGTCATAAATCGGGGTATTCGGGAAGGATTGGTATTTACGAAGTTTTAGAAGTATCCGAAACAATTAGGAAAATGATTACTCAAAAATCTTCCCTTGACGATCTTGAAGCAACCGCCGTTAAAGAGGGGATGATAACTATGCTTCAGGATGGGGTTAATAAAATTTCTAGTGGTTTAACCACCATTGATGAGGTTATTCGAGTTGTCAGGGAGAGTTAATATGCCGTTATTTTTGTCCAAGGTAATAGACAGTAGGGGGAAAATTGTCGAGGACACAATTCATTCTGCCAGCCGTGAGGAAGCTGCTCTATCTCTAAAGGCTGATGGTTTTAAAGTATTAAGTATTAAATCTCTTGAAAGTAATGTTCACGGGATCTTCGGCCGTGGTATAAAAGTTTCCGAAAAAGCTTCTTTTTGCCGATTTATTGCAGTTATGCTTCGAAGCGGACTTTCTCTTCCTGAAGCAGTTGAGATAATAAAGCAGGAATCTGAGAACAAGAGAATGCAAAAAATATTGTCGGATATTGCGTTTCAAACACGAAAAGGGAGCACGATATCTTCGGTTCTCTCTGGATATAAAGACGACTTCGACCCTGTGTTTTTGACAATGGTTAAGGCTGGAGAGGAGTCGGGAACTCTTGAGCAGTCTTTTGATTATTTGTCACGACAGCTTTATGCAAATTACGAACTGACTCAGAAAGTTAAAAATTCAATGATGTACCCTGCAGTTATTTTTGTGTCAATGGTTGGAGTTGGGCTTTTAATGCTTCTGTTTGTTCTGCCTAAGATATCATCAGTTTTTACCAAATTAAATATTCCTCTTCCTTTTTTTACAACAGCAATTTTAAATTTCGGTAATTTTGTCGGTAAAAATACCCCGCTTGTACTTGTAGTTATTGCTTTAGTTGGCTTTTTAGCTTTTCTAATCTTTTTTTTCAAAAAGACACGAAATGCAATCTTTCACCTAACTATTAAATTTCCACTTTTAAGAAAAATTGCGATCAAAGTGGATGTGGCGAGGTTTTCAAGGACACTATCCACACTTCTTCGAAGTGGAGTGCAAATAACGACAGCTCTAAATGTTTCTGCAGATACTTTGAGCCAACCAAACCTCAAGAAAAAGGCGAAAGAATTTGCTACCGGAGTGTCCAAGGGAGAATCCTTGTCAAGCGTTCTTTCAAGCGTTAAGGGTACGTTTCCTCTTGTTGTTATTCAGACTATTAAAGCAGGGGAAAAGACAGGGAGACTGGATGAAGTGTTAGAAGAAATGGCGGGGTTTTATGAAAACGAGGTAGAAAACGACCTCAAGAGATTAACAAGCTTACTCGAGCCCATTATGATGCTAATTATTGGTGTGGCAGTCGGAGCTATGGTAATTTTAGTTATAGCTCCTATTTACAGTATTGTAGGGTCGCTGCAAAGTAGTATCAGAAAATGAAAATATCCAGAGATTACTTGTTTGTCCTTTTGGGCATAGCTATATTAGTCATCTTAGTTTTAATTTTTTCAGGAAGATTGTTATTTCAAAGTAGGCAAAAAGATGATTTGGATAGTGTAAAGGTAGAGCAGGGTAGCGACACGGCTTATGTTTACACAAACGGTAAAGTAATACTTAGATCAAGCAGTTTATCTGATGAAACTACTTGGGATAATGAGAAAACAAATACGTTTTTTAAGTTTATAGAAGACAAGGTTAAAGAAGGTGAATTTGTGGAGGGTGTGGAAAAAGTTGAAGACGGCGGATATCTGATTACTTATACCAAAAACGGGGTGACCTATACAATAATTTTGGACGACGACGAGGAAGAGGAGAAACTTATTTCCTATTTTGATAGCGGAGAAACTTCCACGCCTTACCCCACGCAAAATCCTGGTGAGGGAGGCGGAAAGTCCGGAGGGGGTAGTAGTTCGGGTGGAAGTTCTGGTGGTGGATTTGGTAGCCCGTCACCAAGCGGGCCTGACCCAGACTGTCCTTTTTGGAGGTTATCTTACTGCGTGTATCCGAGGACCCCAACCCCGGCTCTTACTCCGTCTGGCACAGTTAACCCATACCCAAATTTGGTTTATGACTGCGGTTTAGGCGGTGATACTGTAACGCAACGAACTGTTATTTCGAACACGCTTTGTGTCAAAGAACCAACACCAAGCCCTTGACTTTACTCTTCCCTCCACGAAATTATTTCAAAGTCGCCGGTTACGGGGAAATACGGCGGAGGATTGTATAACAGATTAGTGTCGTATGTGATGATCCTATTGATGAACCCTGAATCAGGCGCTGTACCATAGTTCCAGTAAGACTTATAAAACGAGGCAAGTGCTCCGTTAATCGTCAAACTACCCCTGATGGCATTATTGGTTCCTCCACACCAGTTAAAATATCCATGTCTTATAATTTGTCCTGTTTGAGCTATAAGGGCGCCATCGACCCTAAAATTTTCTGGAATGTCTCTGGCAAAATAAATATCGTTTTCTGCTATTAATCCAAGCCTATTCGAGCCGTCATACGAACTATAGACTAAATTGTTATATATCCATATATTAGTGTTATTCGAGGCAATAGGAAATTGTGCAGCTACCACCGTAATGTTTCCTTTAATAGTCCCTTCGACCCAAAGATTACTTTCTGAAAAGATTATGGGGGTTTGGGCTATTTCGTAACTGCCGACGGGACTCTCACTAACTATAATTTGGTAATGTTTTTGGCAGCCCCCCTGACCTTGGCCACCGCCCACACCGAGACCCTGGCCTGGGACACTGTAACCGCGGTAATAATTGGTTGCTGTTATTTTGTAGACTGTGACGTTACCATCGGATTGAAAAACTAAGTGATATCCTGCTGATCCCGAAGGTGCTAGATACAAACCGTCTGTCATGGCATTGTCTTTCATGTTGGCAAGATCGTAAGAAATAGAGTTAAAGTCAATAGATGGGGCAGGAAATTCCCATAGGTAACTGTTTGGACCGGACCCCCAAACCCCAGGTTTGTTTTGTGGCGGGTTGCAACCGGTCTCACCGCCGCACATATATTCTTCTTGTGCGCTTTTTACTTTCGAATTGTTTATTCCATCCATCCGTATACCGTTATTTGAATGTATTTCACCGTTGACCACAGAACCCGATCCAAACCAGATGCTTGAATTAACTAGAAATGCGTATTTTGAATATGACCCTTTTCCATATTGTACTGTGATTGTCCTTTCAACACTTGGGTATTGTAAAGTTCTCCCCGTGGATCTGATTACTACTATAGAGGACCCACCTTGTGGGGAAGTAATGTCCAGACTGAAATTCCCCGTAAGCTTCCCTTGGGGATCATAATAATTATGGTTATACGGACCCGGGTTTCCTGTTCCGTCAGTAAAATCGTTAGGATCATGGGCCAAGTGCCAGCGGTAATAGTTTATTCCTGCTTCAGCTATGTTTAATGCTTCCTCTGAGGCGGTTTGCCTGTGTGATGAATCAAGCTGAAGGGACAATACAGAAAGCATTCCGTAAATTATTACGACAAAAGCGCTTGTTATAATAAGAAGTGCTGGTGTAATCGATCCTTTATGATTCATGATTCTTATAGATTTTCTTTCAACTCTCTAACTGCCACAGTTGATTCCAATATATAATCCTTGTCGGGACTTGACGAGTCGCTGTTTAGTCTGATGAGTATTCCAACGAGTCTTGTGTTCGAGAGTCGTGATGGTTGTGTTAATGGATTTCCCTCAGCGTTTACGGGCCAGCTGTCGTTGTAATAGTAAAACACTGGCTCAATACCATTTCGAACATTGTCGCTCACTGTTTTGACGGCTTCATTTGCAATCGGGTAGGTAATTGGAAAACCTGTAGGCTCTATTACTCCTTTGGTAAGTGTGGAGTTGGTTAAGTTGTAGCGGACACGTTCAGCTCTACCGTCAAAGTCGATGTCGGAAAAAAATGCTATTTCAAAGTTGCCTGCTATTTCCAGGGGATAAGCTCCGTTGTCTCCGGATCTTGCGGATCGTAATTCCCTTTCAAGATTTGTAATTGCGAAATTTGCCTCGTCTACATTTATGAAATTGCTGAAAACAGATAGTTGGTTTTGTGTCAAAATATACTGAAGACCAACTAAGGCTGCTCCGACGGCTACTGCCAAAAAGCCTGTAACCAAAACCTCTACTAGTGTAAATCCAGCACTATTTTTCATATTATTCGGGCGTAAGGACAATTTCTTCCACACTCTGACCAGTTACTTGAAAGTTGCCATTAAATGGCAAGAAACCCGTAATAACAGCATCAACTGTATAAGTTTTATTTTCAAGGTTTGCAAAAAATACTTGGCCAAAGTCAGGAGTATCGACAAGTCCTGTGGTATTGTTTTCTTGAAAGAGTATATTGTCAGTAATTGTTACATTCACGTTTTGAAGTAAATTGTTGGTTTGGTCTTTGAAAATTAGAAGTAAACTGTTATTGCTGTGCGATGTCAGAGCAAGATCAAAGTCCATTGTTTGGCCAGGATCAAGTGTAAATGGAATAACCGGGTTGGTGCCTGTTATATCAAAGGGAGATGTTGCCGGTAATGTTAGCATATAATTGTCCCATTCAAGGTTTTCGACAACTAGTTGTCCGTTTGAACCGGTAGTTAGACTTTCGTTGTATTTATATACGGGATAATCCGCAACATCTGTCCCTATTATTTTTTCACCTCTTAAGGTTACATCAGTGTTGGGTAAGGCTGTAAACCCGTTTTCTCTATCCGTAAGTGTTGAAAGAAATAGAGAGGAAGTAGAGGCAATTGCAAAGCTTACTTCGCTTACTTGTCCCTCAAGTACTGTTACATGGGGTTTCAGGGGATTTGCTACTTCGGTTGTCGAGTATGTTCGGTCCGTACTAAAGCTACTTTTCGTTACAGTTATCTGGTAACAGGAATTGCATACTGGCGCTCCGGGAAGGATTACTCTTCCCGACTCATTTGTAAAAAGGTTTAAATTAATTTGTGGCGTTGTATCGTTTGCAATTATTGTGACCGAGGCTTGTTCCAGGGGATTAGCACTTGCATCAAAAACAAATATGGAAAGCGTTCCACCGCCTTCTGAAGTTTCCAATCCCTTGGGTGCAACGTCCGTTATCATTGTCACAGGATTAATATCAGATTTAGCCAATCCTTCCCAAGAAACGTCAATTCGGACCCTTTTGTAATCTGTGGGAAGTAAATCAGTGGGCGCAGTGTAATCAAAAGGATCGTCGATATAGACGATATCTGTTTTTATTCTATAATTAAGCCCATTTTTGATGGTATTTTCAATTTGAAGCAGAGTTCCTGTGGGAATACCGCCTTGGGTGCCGACATCTTCATATGGCAGGTTCCTAATATTTTCCAATTTTTGTTGGGCCAAATGCCTTGCAGTGACGCGGGCGCGGGTAAATGTAATTAGTTCGTAGCTGGTTAAAACCAATGTGAAAAGTGCACTTGAGAGGATAGTAAGAATTGCCACGGAAATCAAAAAGCCCAAAAAAGTTTGCCCTTTGTTCATCCTGGATTCAGTATATCACCACCATAATTTCGGAGGCAGTTTTTGTGTATAATGTATTAAAGGACCTGCCATGAGTAGCAAACAATTTGTTTCAGTTCACTTCACTTCGAGCAAACTGCAAATAGTTAGTCTTAATAAAGCAAAAGACGAAGTTATTTTTTTTACTTCAGTAGATATCCCCCAAGGAATAATTGTCGACTATAAGGTTAAAGATGTAAAAGCACTATCTGAAATCATTAAAAAAATTTGGCAAACCAAAAATATTAAAGAAAAATCAGTAGGTCTTATTGTACCTGAATTTTCGACCTTTACAAAAACCATAGAATTACCCAAAGTTCCAATAAGTGAGCTAGACGAGGCAGTGCGTTGGGAGGCTCAAGATTTTTTACCAACCGAAATAAAAGATTCGGTAATAGACTGGAAGGTTGTAAAAAAAAGTGAATTGGGTTACCAGATACTTACAGTTGCTATTCAAAAAGGCGTTTTGTCAGGCTTTGTAGATGCTGTAAGTATGGCTGGTTTGTCACCTCTGGTGGTTGAGACGCCATCGCTTTCCTTGGCCAGGGTTTCAGATAAAGACTCGGGTGGTGCGCTAGTTATATATGCAAACCTTGGAGAAGCGATTCTTTTGGTACGTGAGGGAGAAAAAATAGTTGGAAGTTCAGTGGCTGCTTCTTTTAACCAACGAACGGTTCTGCAGACAGTTACGCAAATGATCAGTCACTACGGGGAAACCGAAATAAAAAAGGTGCAAATAGGAGGAATAGAAATAGGAAAAGAGCTCTATAGTGGCCTTTCAAAAAATTTGAAAATTCCAGTTGAGTGGATGCAGCCAAAAATAAAAGCTTTTGACTCAAAAGTTCTGCAAGAATATATGATACCGCTCTCTTTGCAACTAAAGGATCCTACGGAGCCAGCTGACGAAACTAGTATAAATCTTCTGCCATCGGAATGGGTAAAGAGTCACAGAAATAAAAAATTCATGAAACAGCTTAGAAGCTTGGTTTTTGCTTCGACTTTGGCAATTTTAGCAAATTTTATTGTTGTCCTTGTAGTTTTTATTTTAATAACTTCAGAGATAAACGTTTTGGAAGGAGCTAACCAAAATGAAAGTGGCCTCAAAGGTAAAGACAAAGGTGTTATTAAAGGAATAGAGGATACGAATGTTCTAACAGACAAAGTTGTTAAAATAAATTCTTCTATAACTCCCCCCCAGGAGATAATTAATGCTATTTATTCTTCTGCTCCTCAAGGTCTTTTTGTAAGCGAATACAAAATAGATATGGAAGATGGCAACATACTGGTTCGTGGTAATTCTTCGGATAGGCAAGAACTCTTGACCTTTAAGCAAAATTTAGAGGAAAGCGGTAAATTTTCAAAAGTAAGTATTCCTGTATCAAGTTTTGAAAAGGAGAAAGATTTGGAATTTGAAGCAAATTTCGGATATTTGGAATTGTCAAAAGGTAAAAAGAAACAGCTGAAGTTGCAAATTTAAATTTATGAAAACTGCTAAAAAATCACTTCCAGCTTGGAAGACACTTTTGTTTATCGCTTCAGATATTCTATTGATATTGGGAATAATTTTTTTATTAAACTCCAGTCTTTCTTCTTCCCGAAAGTTGAGTGAACTTCGTAGCCTAGAAATAAAGTACAAAGGTTTGGTTGACCCGGGTCTTGTACTGGCTGATCTTCAGGAAAATTACGCAAAGATATCTGATCTCGGCTCTGTATTAATTGACGAACAGGGACTTATTGAATATGTCAGAAAAATTGACGAGTTGCGGGCAGAGGGAATAGTTAAGAAGTTTTCTTTTGTCACACAAGAACCTGTCAAAGACAAACAGGGATTTACAGGGCTTCCTGTTTTACTTGAATTTGAAGGAACTGGTGTTGATGTCGAAAAGGCATTGAACAAGGTTCAAATGCTTCCGGCAATATTAAAGCCAGTTGATATTGAGGTGTTAGATTCCAAAGTTGAGGATAAGCTCATAATAAAAATGAGCGCGTTTTTATATACAAATGAGGAATTTTCGGGAAATTGACCGTTTTTACATAATACTGGCGGGAACGATAATTATTATTGGGGCAATCGTTGTCTATAGTATTCGTACTGTTTTTGTGGTTTTAAACGCTTCAAACACTATTGATGAGGAGATTGTGGGGGCAGCTGACCCAAGGCTTAATATAAGTAGATTAGACGAAGCGCATAAAATTATTTTTGAGAGAAGTTCGATACCGCTTGACTTGAAAAATTAGTTATGCGCATACTGGATGTATAGAGTTAATTTCAGAAGGGGGTGAACAAAAGAAATAAATGACAAAAGTTAAGAAAGCAATTGGCGGAGGTTTTACTTTAATTGAGTTATTGGTAGTTATTGGGATTATTGGTATTTTGGCCGCTGTTGTTATCGCAGCAGTGAATCCTGGCCGACAATTCGCGGAAGCCAGAAATACACAAAGAAGAGCAGATTTATATCAGCTCACAAATGGCATTTACCAATTTGCTGCCGAGCACAATGGCAATTTGCCAGATACGGACGGTGTGGATACGACTAGCAATTTTCCTGGTGCCGCGACTTGTATAGGGACTAGCACTGGAGCACCAGATAACTGTTTCAATTTGGCTGCAGCAACCAACGCAGCTGGATTGGAAGTAATTGTTCCAACATATATGGCTGCTGTTCCTTACGACCCATCAGTTGGGAGTACAGGAAACGCCAGTTATACAATCTTTCTCGATGCAACAACCGGAAGGATAACAGCTGCCGCACCGGGAGCTGAATTGGGAGCAATAATATCAGTTACTCGTTAAGATAAAGAGAGAAGAATCTGCCTTAGGTTTAAAATTATCTTGAACTTAGAGGGTCTTCTCTCTTTTGCTGATGTGTTGGATTATGAGAAATATTCTAAGAATTGTGTTTGTGTTGTTATTTGTGGTTGTAGTATTAAGTGGGATTTTCACAACAGAATTGTTTGCTCAAACTTCTAACACGATTAAGGTATCTGGTTACAACTTAAACAGGAGCGCTTCCGCTTTGCTCAATGATGCAGGTGCTCCACTGGTTCACCCAGCAGGCCCAAATGTTAGCAGCACTACTATTGGAGGGTATTTGCTCAATAGTTCTAATTTTGGTCCTGGCGGAATTGTTGAGTGTCCAGTGGAATTTATTTCTCCAACTAATTATATTTCCAATGGATCTCTAGTAGATAGTAGTGGAATATTATTGATGGATGTGTTTTTTGCTACAAATACAACTCAAGATCTAACCGCTGAAGAAATTGATGAGTTTAAAAAGTTCCTAAATGCTGGCGGAATAATATATGTTCATACTGTTTCTTCAGGTGGAGATCAGTACGTGCCTCTATTTGATGAGTTGGGTC
>MGGH01000022.1:0-15907 GCA_001792305.1 Candidatus Woesebacteria bacterium RIFCSPHIGHO2_01_FULL_39_23 | reverse complement strand
TTTGACGTCTGATCCAAACGACAACACTCCCACAACTAGCGGTCCCTTTGGTCCCGTTGGACCACTGAGTCATGGTCCTTTTCGCGAAATTATATCTACAGGTGTAGAGTTGATTGCATATAATCCAAGCAATAATAAGTTTGTTTTAGTGGACACGCCCGTTGGAGTTAATGGTGGGTACTTGTCTATATCTGGCAGTCCTTTGCAAGCGAATATTATTGCCCTCACTAACAATATGAAATATTTCGGGAACCTTGTTTCGTTAGGTTGTCGGGATGGGGAGCCGATGAAGGTGTTGGATGTCCCGAGTCTGAAACAGGGACTGTTGCCGTTTGATGGAAGCGACGTTTACTGGGAGGATGATGAGTATGATGACGCTCAAAAAGTTCCCTTGCAATCTATGTGGTGCGGGAGAAATATAGGGAAGTGTGGTTGTGCTTTGACTTCTGCAGCAATGGTTATGAAATATCTGGGTGTGGAGAGGGACCCTTATACTAACACTTTGGACCCCTTCTATTTAAACGATTATTTTAAAAAGGAGAGTACGAAGCATTTTGACAAAAATGGCAACCCTTTTTACTCAAGTTTTGGTTTTTACTGGGGCAACTTTTTATTTGAGAGAGTTGATGAATTTAGCCGGCATGCTTTTATTGAGAATGAGAACACTTTCCCTCAACCTAAGTTGGATCAGGTGGTAAGGGAAAGTTATGATCCTGTGAAGCTTAAAGCTTACATTGACCAACAAAATCCTTTGCCAGTAATACTAAGGGTAGCTAGCCCGACTATTTCTAATCATTTTGTGGTTGTGAAAGGTTACAAAGGTGATAAATTTATAATTAACGATCCGGCTCATCTTGACCCAACTCCTGGGACTTTTGTGACTCTGGATACTTATGGTTACACTTCGAAAGGGGACAAACCCATGATTACATATAAGACCACAGACTCGGACTTTAGTGGGCTACTTATTGTGTCTCCTTACGACACCAGAGTATTGGTTACGGACATGACGGACCCTTTGAAGCCAAAAACAGGGTATGATATTGGCTTGGGATTGGTGTTAGAGGAGATATCCGACTCTTATTATACATATGACAATGCTTATGTGGATCCGACAGGTGAAAATCCTACTCCTCCCGACTCTGCCGGAATTTATATTTTGATGATAAAAACCCCCAACCCAGGAAGCTACGAAGTTAAAGTTTATGGAGAAGGCGGTAGCCAATATAATTTTACGATTTATGCATCAAATAAAGAAGGTAATACACAGATAAATACCTTTGAAGGCAAGGTACAAGATAACAATACTTACTCCTTTAATTACGGTCCGGAATCTGCGGACGAAACATTAAGCCAAGTTATCCCTATCAAAGTAAGTAAGGCGTTTGTAAGTGGTGGAAAGCGCGGTAAGGGGCAATTTGTTATTGATGCCAAGATTTTTCCTGGAAATTTGAATGGTAACTTTAGTGAGCTTCTTAAGGGAGAAGTAAAATTAAAGTTTTCCGGTTTTGAGCACACTATTCCTAAGGGTTCTTTCCGGGTATACGGTAGGGTTGGAAAAAGAACTTATTATTACTCCGGCTTAGATAATAAAATTCTAGTGACAATGAAAGAGAATGGCGATTTATGGATTATGGGGTCGGGAGTCTATCTGGGAGAACTAAATCTTGCAACCCCCATTCCATTTAAGATTGACATGGGTTTTGTGGAGGCAAAAACTAATATTCAATTCAATTCAAAAGGCATTTTCCGATACTTGTAGTTACAAATTAAATTATTTTGGGTATAATAGCCTCAATCGTGAACGCGAAGAAAATATACTACGGCGAGGAAACTCGAAAAGCTCTTAAAAACTTCAATGTCAGTGGAAGGAAAGTTAGTCTTCATTTAATTAAAGCATTGGCGTTAGTTAAATTAGCAAGTGCTGACGCGAATTATCGGCTTAAAAAATTAACTGGAATAAAACATAAAGCTATTGTCCGTGCTTGCCACGAGATTATAGACGGAAAGATGAATGATCAGTTTATAACAGATGCAATTCAAGGGGGAGCTGGGACTTCTATCAACATGAATATAAACGAAGTCATAGCTAGCCGTGCTTCTGAGATTTCAAAAACAAAGATTCACTACCTTGACGACGTTAACATGTCACAGTCTACAAATGATGTTATTCCCGCCAGCTTGAGACTTGTTTGTTTGCAACTTCTCGACGATTATTTAAGAGAATTAGCAGTACTTGAAAAAGCATTTTCTGGCAAAGCCAAAGAATTTAAAGACGTAATTAAAGTGGGAAGGACTCATTTGCAGGACGCAGTACCTATTACTTTGGGTCAGGAATTTTTTGCTTACGCAAGTTTTGTAAAGCGCGACAGAAGAAGATTAGAAGAGTCTAAAAAATATCTTTTGCAAATTAACCTTGGTGGTACTGCAATAGGCACGGGTATAAATTCTTCCAAGGCATACGTTAAGCTTGTAAACAAGCGTTTGTCACAACTTTCTGGATATGATTTCATGCCTGCGGACGATCTGGTTGATCTAACGCAGAATTTAGATTCGTTTTTACACTTAATGAGTCTTCTTAAAATTTCAGGCCTTGGGCTTTCAAAAATCGCAGGTGACTTAAGACTAATGGCTTCTGGCCCTAGAGCGGGATTTTCCGAGATAAAACTGCCAGAGTTCCAAAAAGGTTCGTCTATCATGCCCGGTAAAAATAACCCTGTTACACTGGAGGTAGTGAGCCAAATTGCTTACGAAGTGTCGGGTAATGCTCAAAAAGCGTCGTTGGCTTTTCTTGGAGGTCAGCTCGAACTTAACGCGATGCTGCCAACAATTATTAAATCGATTTTGGAGTCCCTCATGATATTGACTGCCGGAGTAGTTATTTTCACTAAGACGGTAGGCAAGATAGAAGCAAATAAAAAAAGATGTCTGGAACTATTCAACAACAGTCTTGCTGCTGGCACAATATTGGTTAAGTATGTAGGTTATGACAAAGCAACTAAGGTTATTGAGGATGCATTGAGTAGAGGGTTGTCACTTGAAGAAAAACTGAAAAGAGATAAAATTTTGCCGGTGAAAAAAATTAAAGAAATTTTTTCTAACGGGCGACTTACGAAACCAGAAGAATTGTAACATACCTCTTTTATAGTTTTCACATCTATTTCTTGCAAACCTGAGTTGATTGGGTATAATAGAGTTCGGTGTTGAATTTTTTCCTTGGAATTGTACTCACCATAGTCACTGGCTTGGTGGACGGGCAAGCTTTCAGTAAAGCCCCCCAAATATGGAGTCATTCCGGGACTGAGCGTGTGATAGAATTTATTAAGACTCTTACAATTTTTTTTGTGGGTCTCAACACCTACATATTTTCGACATACTTTTTCTATCAACACGGTGTATCTAACGCACTTATTATTACTCTTGTTTGGTTCGTAGCAACAATTATAAGTGTAGCTCTTATTGGTGGTACCTTTGCGGCGCTTTCTCCGATTGACAAGTTAATATCGATTGCAGCCATTATTCTGGTTGGCTTTCTTTATTACCGAGGGGTAGCTTCAGAATAACATGAAAGCGGATAGAGATTTTTTTTCTAAGACACAAAGCCTCAAGACCCCTTTTATTATTTATGACTTGCAAAAATTGGAAGACAACTACCAACGAATTAAAAGTTCATTCCCGGAGTTTAAAGTATTTTTTGTTATGAAGAGTAATGCACATCCCCGTATTATTTCCCTTTTGCGAGACTTGGGGGCGGGGTTTGAGACAGCATCATTAAATGAGACCAGTGAGCTTTTAAATTTAAAAGTCGACTCAAAAAAAATAATGAGTTTCCACCCGATAAAGTCGCCTGAGTTTTTACAATTTCTAAATAAAAAAAGAATTGATATTATGACGGCAGATAGTTACCAGGAAATTGATAAGATTGCCCACGATTTCCCTAACGCAAAAATTGTTCCCCGTGTTGTGGTAGATAATTTGGGAAGTGCATGGCAGCTCAACGGAAAATATGGAATTGAAATAGTAGAATTTCCACACTTTTTTCGATATATTTTAAGAAAAGGGCTTCTACCTTGGGGCTTAACGTTTCATGTAGGAAGCCAATGCGAAAATATCTCCAATTGGATAAAGGCAATTCAGATTTGCGACAAAGTCTGGGAGGATGCATGGCGAGACGGGATCCGCTTGAAACTTTTAAGTCTTGGGGGTGGGATTCCTGTTAAATATACTCACATTGTTCCTTCAATAGAAAAGGTAGGAACAGTTGCCATGAAAGAACTGTCAAAAACTTTTTTATATAAAACCAAGCCTGTTTTTACTATTGAACTGGGTAGGTCAATTGTTGCCGATGTGGGTGTGCTTGTGAACACAGTGTTTGGAACTGCTACTCGTGGTGAAATAAACTGGATCTATATTGAAACAGGAACATATAACGGTTTGGTTGAAGCAATAGAGACAGATAATCGAAATTTTTTTCCTGTCGCGACACAATTCCCCAGAAGAAGGAAAAAGATATATAACATTGGTGGACCCACTTGCGTAAGCCTGGATACCCCTTTTGTGGGCATAAAACTTCCACGTATTAATCTAGGAGAAAGAGTTGTAATTAAAAATGCCGGTGCTTATACAACTGTTTGTGCATCCTCCTTTAATGGCTTTTCCCCTCCTAAAGAGTATTTTTTTCAGGATTTAAATTAGGATAAATTAGCAAAATTCATGCCTGATATATTGACATAAGATTAGTTGTTATACGATAATATATCGTCCTTGAAAGTTGAGTTTCGAAATGAAACTAACTAAAGAATCAAAGGTTTTAGTAGTTATTTATGTATTAACTTCACTGTTCTGGTTTTACTTTTTAGTTATTTCCGGCCACAATGTTCACGGCCTCGGTTACTATTTTCAGATTCCGCTTGCCATAATTCCGCTTGTTGGGGGAATATTTGGAATTAAAAATGCACAAAAGTGGGGCGGATTCAAAAGCGTGATGGGAAAATCAGTGATGGCACTTTCTTTAGGAGTGTTTACATGGGGTATTGGGATGATTTTTTGGAATTACTATATTTTTATTGAGAGAATTGAAGTTCCATATCCTTCTTTAGCAGATGCATTTTTCATATTAAGTTGGCCGTTGTGGTCTTATGGTATGTTTGAGCTATCAAGAGCGACAGGTGCAAAGTTTGGTCTTAGGGATAAAGACGGGAAGCTTTTACTCCTTTTAATACCAGTATTTGTAGCTGTAATTTCATATTATTTACTTTTTGTTATAGCCCGTGGTGGCGAATTTGACACATCTAGTGGAGGCTTAAAGTTTTTCTTTGATTTATTTTACCCGATTGGCGATATAGTGATTCTGTCAGTTACCGCTTTAGTTTACTCTCTATCTAGAAAGTTTTTGGGCGGAAAATATAAACCTGTCATAATCATCCTTTTTATAGGATTTGTTCTGAATTATATTACGGACTTTACCTTTTCTTATACTACCACAGTCGAAACGTACTTTAATGGTCATTATGTCGATTTTATGTTTGCAACCACAATGTCTATTCTATCTTTGGCGATGAGTCAGTTTAATCCTGAAATGAAAGATTAAAAGTAAATTATGATACAGACATACAACTCAGTTGCCTTTGCTATAGTACAACAGCAAGAACATTTGATTGGGCCGCTTGCCTGGAGCGAGGCAAAAAAAGTAACAGGCTTGGAAATCAAAGGCGAAAGTATAGAAATAAGAGGAGATGCAAAAGCTGTTTTGGAAGCACTTGTTAATCAGTATTCTTCTCTTTTTGGTAAGGCTTCAGTCGAGGCTTGCAAAGATGCCATAAGAGGTATGATGCACGAAATAAAGGCAGACGAGTTGCCCTCAATCCTTCAATAATATAGCATTTATGTGATGTCAACTTTTGTCGACGATAAAGAATTCAAAAGACTTGCCGTTGAACTTTATAAAAAGAATCTTGACCTTTTTAACGCAAACCGCACTCTGACTATTCTTCAGAAACTATATCAAATTATGGCGGCTACTTTTAAAATGGAGGATTTGTCTCAGCAATACATCGACACGATTGTTTCCGACATGCAGTTTTTGTCTGGTGCAGTTGTTGTCAAGTACCCAGAAGACAATTTTTTCAGAGTTGTCGGTTTGACAAAATCAAGACCCAACTTGGAATCGTTGGCTCTGTTGGGTGGTAATCTCTCCGATATTAAAGTTAGTTATGACGACGAAAAAAATGTAGCTGTTGCAGCTTACAAATCAAGAAAAAGGATGTATACAGATAGACTTGGTGACGTTCTTACATTTGTGGAAGATGCTAATGAGATTGGCAAGATTGAAAAAATTACCGGGATAAAATCAACCGTAGCCTATCCGATAATATTTGGAGCAAGAGTTTTGGGTTCTTTTTTGGTTTCTATGGGAGTGGAGGAAAAACAACTTTCTCCGACTGACAACCAGATCCTTGGTAAAGTAGCAACTGTCTTCGGGGTGGCAATGGACAGGATAATGTTGTACCAAAATCTCCAAAGGGTCAATGAGAAGCTCAAAGAGCTTGATGCTCAAAAAAACGAGTTTATATCTCTCGCTGCCCATGAGTTACGTGCCCCGATGACTGCAATAAAAGGCTATCTTTCAATGATCCTAGATGGCGATGCCGGTAAAATCCCGGGAACGGCTATAGGGTTTTTAAAAGAAGCAGTTGACGGTAATGACAGGTTAATTAGGCTTGTGAATAATATGCTTAATGTAAGTAGAATTGAGGAAGGGAGAATGGTTTATCAAATGGGTGTGGTCAACCTAAAGCAGGTAGCCAGGAGTGTATTTAATGAGTTTGCTGTTAGTGCCAAAGACAAGAGATTGCAATATGAGCTTGAGATGCCTGAAAGTTTGCTTGATTTAGTTTATGTAGATCAGGACAGGATTTATGAAGTCGTAGCAAACCTAATTAGTAATGCAGTTAAATATACTGACGTTGGAACGGTTAAAGTTAGGCTTTCTCAGAGCTCTCCGCATATAATTAGGCTCGAAGTAATAGATTCGGGTAGGGGGATATCTCCCGAGGAGCAGAAGAGAATTTTTGGTAAATTTGTCCGGCTGGAGTCAAGTGCGGGCAAAACTGTTGGTACAGGTCTTGGTCTTTACATCTCAAAACTCCTTGTAGAAAAGTTCGGCGGTAGGATTGGTGTAGTGTCAAGTCTTGGCAAAGGTAGTAGTTTTTGGTTTGAGCTTCCAGTAAAAAGAAGCCTGTGATACCATAGTATTAGACTATGAGTAGAATTTTAATTATTGAAGATGATCCGCTCTTATCCAAAATGTATAAAACCAAATTTACATCCGAAGGATTTGAGGTAGAAACAGCCGAGGATGGAGAAATTGGCCTTAAAATTGCAATGGAGGGAAAACCTGATTTTGTTATTCTTGACATTATGATGCCCAAACTTTCGGGCATTGAGTTTCTTAAAAGGCTTAGGCAAAACCAGGTAGGTGCAGATGTACCAGTAATTGTGCTAAGTAACCTTAGTGAGAAAAAAGAGATGGAAGAGGCACGAAGGCTTGGAGTAAAAGAATATTTGATTAAATCCAGCCTTACTCCTAAAGATATTGTAGAAAAAGTAAAGGAATATTTAAGTCCCATGGGATACTCTGGAGGAGCTATCTCTTAGGCGGAGGTGAAACAAGTTGAATAAAAAGAGTTGGGAGTCCTTGTCACAAATTTTTATGGGCTCATCCGTTGTTTCAGTGATTTTAGCAGGAGTTGGGTATCTAGGGAATGACATTTGGTTAGCTTCTACCCAGTGGTTATTGGTAGCAGCTGTATTAGCTTTGTTTGGGGTTTACTGCAAACAGAGTGCGTAAATAACGCGTTAAATATGCGGGAAATGTGAGTAGTTAATTTAATCTTTGACAAGCCTGTCTTGGGGCTATATTCTTAAGTTAAGCTAAAATGAGGAGAACACTGCCCGGTCTTCTTGTGTTTGTGTTGTTATACTTCATGTCTGTTTCCGTGGTTTATTCTTCAGGTTTGGTTTTAATAAATAAAAAGGGGGAAGTGATAGTTAAAGTCTTGGGAATCACAAGTGATGAAAAAATGAAAATAGTAGGCATCAGTACACTAGAGAGTGGCAATAGTGTTTACTCAAATAACGCACAAGTTTCCCTTACACTTACCGGAGAAGATGTAAGGGTGGACATAAAGTCGGCTGATGGAGTAAAAACTCTTAATGCTACCGATTGGAATGAAGAAATTGTTGAGATAGAGGAAAGGGGAGATGTTAAAAAAATCTCAATCCAAAGACAGGATAACAGTTTTTTGATTAGCCAGGGGGTTGTTGTAGCCAAAACTCAATTTCCAATTGTAATTGATTCCCTCAGAGGTGAACTTTCAGTAATAACCGCAACAGGTTCAAGACACATTCTTCGTTATCCTCAGGAGGTTGCAGAAACTTTGAAAAACACCAAGATAGTGTCTATTTACGACAATATAAAAATAACCGAGAGAGAAAATGGAGAGCTTATTTACGAGGTGAGAGGTGAAAAGGCAATAAAAATTCTGGGTCTTTTTAATGTTCGCGGGAATGTAGATGTGGATGTTTCCGCCTCAAGTGGAGAGGTTTTGACGATAAACGAGCCTTTATGGCTTAAGATCTTGGGATTAATTTTTATCTGAAAACTTGAGGGGGGTGAAATTGATGCAGATTACAGTTTATTCAACTACTACTTGTCCTTACTGTAAGATGCTTAAGGATTATTTGGTCGAGAAAAAGGTTAGTTTTACAGAAAAAATTGTCGATCAAAGTGAGGCAGCAAGAGACGAGATGGCCGGTAAATCCGGTGGGTTTTTAGGAGTGCCATTTAGTGTAATAGTCAAAAATGATGGATCGGAGGAGAAAGTTTTAGGTTTTGACAAGGGAAAATTGGACCAAATACTCGGAGCGAGTTAAAAACCAGAAAGTCGGAAGTTTAATTTAAAGATTTAATGATTTGTTGTATTATTGACGTATTAATTGAATGATCTTTGTTAACTATAAAACTTACCCCCAAGGGAGCGGCCAGAATGCGCTTAACCTGACGAAAGTTCTTGAAGAAGTTTCCCTCGATAGGCAAATAAAAATTATTCCTGTTGTTCAAATTATTGATGCAGAGATGCTAATTGATTCCACACGTCTCGAGGTTTGGATACAGCATATAGACCCAATTTCTTATGGTCCACATACTGGCTGGACATTGCCGGAGGAAGCGGTGAGGATTGGTGTGAGAGGAGTTTTTTTAAATCATTCTGAGCATAAGTTTGACAACTGGGAGGCTCTCTCAAAAGCTGTGTCAAGGTGCCACGAAGTGGATCTTAAAACACTTGTTTTTTCAGCTAATCTTGAAGAGCTTAAAATGGTAGTTAATCTTAAACCCACATTTGTTGCCTATGAGCCTCCTGAGTTAGTCGGTAGTACAACAACTTCGGTAGCTTCAGCCAAGCCTGAAGTAATATTACAAGCTTCGATAATCGCGAAGGAAGTGAGCATCCCTCTTATTGTTGGCGCTGGAATTCATTCACAGGAGGATGTAAAAAAGAGTTTAGAGTTGGGGGCGACAGGAGTCGCTGTGGCAACAGACGTTGTCAAGGCAACAGACCCCATAACAGAGCTTACCGACTTGGCACAGGGATTTTTGTAAGTATGAATATTAAGGTTTACATTGGTAGTGATCATCGGGGTTTTGAGTTAAAGGAGAAAATTTTTCAATGGCTTGTTGACGGAGAGTATGAAGTAGAGGATTTTGGTGCATACGAACTAGATCCAGGTGATGACTACACTATATTTGCCGAAAAAGTTGCGTCCATGGTTGGTAAAGATAAATATGCTTTGGGGATACTACTTTGCGGCTCTGGTGTAGGAGTCGATGTGACGGCAAACAAATTTGACGGAGTGAGAGCTTCTATTGGGAGATCTCCTGAACAAGTCAGAGCAGGAAGAAATGACGATAATATGAATGTTTTGGTAATAGCTTCGGATTTTACAAAAGGGGAAGAAGCTAAAGAAATGGTAAAGGTTTTTTTAGAAACTGATTTTTCGGGAAAAACTAGGTACAAAAGAAGACTTGAAGATATCAAAAGAATAGAAGAGAATAACTAAGATTTTCTTTCTTCAAATTCGTCAGGACTTTTGCAAGGTGATTCGCTTGAGGCAACTCCACCAAACGAGCAATTTCTTTGTCCGTAACTTTGGCCTGAAATTACGGCAAGAACCGTTGTGGTTAGCTCGTCACGGGATAGATTTGTTCTTTCTGTTCCATCCTCATTCCAGAGTGCTAGCCTACTAGGATCTTCAACGTTTATAGGCGCTTTGTTGGGTCGGAATTTTGCACATAATCCACAACATACATGCTCTTTATTCATGAGACGAGTTATAGGCCTTGTGCGGGTGAATGTCAAACTTAAAAGAATATTGACAAAGTTATGAATTAACTTCATAATCATGTTATGAGCTATCAAAGAGTAACAGTCAGTTTGCCCAGAAATGTTTACGAAGATCTTCTGGCGCTATTTGGAAAGGGGAAAATAAGCAGTGTTGTTGCCGAGGCTGTAGAGGAAAAAGTTTTGGAAAAGAAGCTTGCGCCAAAAGACCCCATAGAAGCCTTTTTTGCGCATAAGAAAAACTTGCAAAAGTTAACTCATCGACAAATAATGGCGGCGATTAGGAAAGGGCGAATGTGAATGTCGTTTTAGTTGACGCGTCTGTCGTGGTAACCGCACTGTTAACCGAAAATTTAAAAGTTGAAAACCATTTTAAGGGTTTGCTTAAAAAAGCGGAAAGTGAAAACTTAAGATTAATTTCTTCAAAATTGTTAAATCTTGAGGTAGCTAATGCCTTAAGGTTTGGAATAAATGACGACGAAAAATGTCTGAAAGTTTGGAAAGATTTTGTTTCTTTGCCAATCAAGACATATATCTTGACTAAAGGTCAGCTTGGTTTGGCTATAAAAACTTCATACTCTTATGGCACGACGGTTTACGATACTTCTTATCACATTTTGGCCAAGGCACAAGGCGCGACGTTTTTGACTTGTGACGAAGATTATTACGACAGGGCGAAGAATTTAGGAGATATAGAATTGATTGGCTGAATATGAATATTCCGAGACTTGAAAATTATGAACTCGAAGGCAAAAAGGTGGTTGTACGGGGAGACTTGGACCTGCCTGAAGGAGACTTTGCGAGGCTTGAGAAATCCAAAAAGACTTACGAGTATCTTCTCTCACAAAAAGCGAAAGTAATTGTTGTTGGTCACCGTGGCAGGCCTGAGGGTAAAACTGACGATAATCTCTCTTTGGCTCCGATTGCCAAAAATCTCCAGGGTGTTTTGGGTAAAAGCGTCAAGTTTGTATTCGATATCGTTGGCCATGAAGCAGAAGTAGAGGTTGGTAACTTGAAGGAAGGTGAAATACTTATGCTTGAGAATTTAAGATTCGATGCAAGAGAATCCTTCGACCCTGCTCAGGATGCTGGTGCAGAGGGGTTTGCAAGAAAACTAGCCTCTTTCGGAGATTTTTATGTTAACGAATGTTTTTCGAGTTCACATAGAAATCATGCTTCTTTCGTAGGAATTCCAAAACTTCTTCCACATGCAGCGGGGATAAGGTTTGCAAGAGAGATAGAGAAATTGAGCAAAGTACTACAAAACCCTAAAAGACCGATTGTTTTAGTTTTAGGCGGATTGAAAGAGGGTAAACTTAAATACTTGGATAGCTTTACAAAGATTGCAGATAAGGTTTTGGTCGGTGGTAGACTCCCTGAGTTTTTGCAAAACATCGACCACAAACTAATAGTTGCAGATTTAACAGCTGATAAAGAAGATATGACAGTGCGCTCAATTGAACTTTTCGAAGCAGAAATCGCAAAAGCTGGTACGGTTGTGGTTTCGGGGCCATTGGGTAAGTTTGAAGACGAAGGCCATAGACTTGGGACAGAGAGAGTTTTCAAGGCTATTACAGCTTCTGATGCGTATAAAGTGTCAGGGGGAGGAGATACCGAAGCGGCGATATCAATGTTTGGTCTTGAGGAAAAGTTTGATTGGATTAGTGTGGGGGGCGGAGCCATGCTGGAGTTTTTGGCAAACGGCACTTTACCGGGAATAGAAGCTCTAATTGACTAACTACTACTACTACTACAATTGCCTTAATGAGTGGAGAACCTATGGGCGTAGTGGAGCCTCTTACAGAAAGGAAAATGGATCAGATGAAGCGGCAGCTTGCAGATACGCGTGAGGCTTGGGTGTCGGCAGAGAACGACCTTCCCGGGGTCAGAGTGGTTAGGGCGTCGGCGCCTTTTTATAACGAAGTTGTAGGAGTCCACAAACGTGATCATTTGTTAAGAGCAAAACCCAACGCAACAGATAATCAGATGGGAAACTTCAGCGTTTATGTACCTTTTGAGCAAGATGGTAGAGTCGAGATGGGTCAAGGGGTAACGGTATTAAACCCGAGGTATTTGCGCGCAACCTATCGAGCCGGGACAGACAGAAACGGACTCTGGGGGGTTCAAAAGTACCATTATATTTTAGGTGAGCAAGCAAAAAGGCCGATGCCTGATTGGGAAACAGGGGAAATGAGAGACCGTGTAATGGTGGGGGATCTAGGGCAGGAGCTTTATGCCGGGGTTCCTATAGCTGAAAGAGATTTTAAAGACTTAATGCCGGCTCAAATATCCCCTAAAGTTGCTCTTCTTTAAGATTACTGACGATTCTTGTTTTTTATCATTTGTTAGAAAATAGTCGCCACTTGTTATAATTACTTCAATGGGGATGTATAACATTATTGATTTCAGCAAACGTTGCCCGAGTTGTTCGGCTAAGGTAGAGTGGCAAACAAAAGGATTAGTTATTGATAGTATGTATCCGATTGCTAACGTTTTAAAGACTTACACCCCAAATAGAAGAATGAGTGGAGAAGTTTACACTTATTGCAGCAAATGTAAAACTTGGGTTGAAGCAAAAATGAAAAATGGGAAGCTTGGTAAACTGAAAGTTGAGAAATCCAAAGACTAGAGGATGATTATTGTAAGAATGGCTGTGTTTTAGTAAATTGAGTATATATGGTTAAAGTTGGAATAAATGGTTTCGGAAGGATTGGAAGAATTGCTTTCAGGATCGGCCTGACTCGCCACAAGGACGAGCTTGAGTTTGGGGCAATAAATACTTCAGGGTCAATGCCGGTTTCAGGCTGGGCGCATTTAGTAAACTTCGACACAATGTATAGGAGATTTGAGATAGAGATAAGAGGAAATGAGACGAAAAAACCTGAAGAAGTTACAGATGAAGATTCTCTTATTGGTTACCTGAGTTCTCCGGGAGGCGGATTTAAAATTCCGGTTCTTGCGCAGAGGGATCCTGCAAAGATTCCCTGGGGTAAATACGGAGTGGATGTTGTCATTGAATCAACTGGTAAATTTGTTACCGAGGAAGATGCAAAAAAGCACGCGCTGGGTGGTGCAAAAAGGGTAGTAATCTCAGCACCTGTCAAAGGAGGTAATGTAGGAACCTACATCATCGGAGTGAATGAATATAAAAAAGAGGCTAATGTTTTGTCAAACTCGTCTTGTACTACTAACTGTGTTGCTCCTGTTGCAGCAGTGATTCACTCAGCGTTTGGGATTGAAAAAGCACTTATGACTACCGTTCATTCCTACACCGATGATCAGAATTTACAAGACAACTCTCACAAAGATTTAAGGCGCGCTAGGGCTGCTGCTGAGAATATTATTCCAACTACCACGGGCGCGGCCATTTCGACAACAGAAACAATCCCAGAGCTCACAGGTCTTTTTGATGGGACAGCGCTTCGTGTTCCAGTTGCTACCGGTTCGATAACAGATTTTACACTTTTACTAAAGAAGAAAGTGACTGTGGATGAAGTAAATCAAGCCTTTGTGGACGCAACCAGTAATGCAATATACAAAGGAATACTGGCGGTTTCAGATGAACCACTTGTCTCGAGTGATATTATTGGCAGGAGCGAGTCTGCCATTGTTGATTTGTCTTTGACGCAGGTAGTTGGAGGAAACTTGGTAAAAGTTTTTGCTTGGTATGATAACGAATGGGGTTACGCAAATAGGCTGGTTGAACAAGTAATTAGAGTAGGTAGAACCTTAAGTGAAAGTAAGGCTCCAACTGATCCTATCACTCTGACATTTAAAAATGGTTGAACCAAAAGGCAGAAACGACGGTCATAAGGCTGACTACACAAAGATAACAGACTATATTTACATAGGGAGCAATATGTGTAAGGGGGGCATTTGTATGATACATGGGGAAGAGTTTAGAAAGCTTGGAATTTGCACCGAAATTAACTTGACAGCAGAAGAAAAAGAATACCCCCCCGATGATATTGATGCTTATATTTGGATACCCGTTTTAGACGGATTTCCCCCAACTACTGATCAGTTGGATACAGGTACTGCTATAATTGACCAAAATATAAAAAATGGAAACACAGTTTACGTACATTGCAAAAACGGCCATGGCCGAAGTCCGACAATGGTTGCTGCATATCTTATGAGGTATAGAGGGATGGATTTAGAAGAGGCAGAAAGTTTTCTTAAAAAGAAGCGACCTGAAGTGCATATCGAAAATAGCCAGAAAGAAGCATTAATTAAATATTCTAAAATGTATGCTAAAAATTAGCCCTGCAATACTGATTGATGATGTTAAGGAGGCTATTTCAAAGATAGAAACAATTGAAGACGTTTTAGACCGGCACTTAAAGAAGCACACAGATCATATTCAGATCGACATCGTGGATGGAATATTTGCCGGAAACATTACAATTGTGCCCGAAGCATTAAGAGACGTTGATACTTCTTTGTACCTTGATTTCCAGCTAATGGTCCGAGAACCTGTTGATTGGGTGGAGCGCTGCGTTAATCCAAGTACAGACCGGATTATTGGTCATATCGAGCAAATGAGCGACCAGGTTGAGTTTGTAAAAAAAGTCCAAAGCTTGGGTTGTAAAGTGGGTTTGGCTCTCGACATTAAAACTCCGGTATATATGATCGATCCGACCATACTTACTAACCTAGATACTGTTTTGGTGCTAAGCGTACCGGCGGGTTTTGGTGGTCAAACCTTTGACAAAAGAGCGATAAATAAGATAAAACAATTAGACGAGATAAGAGCCAGAGACGACACACCTTATACGATATGTGATGACGGTGGGATAACTTTTGAGTACATAGACGACTTAAGGCTTGCTGGTGTAGATGAAGTTGCAATAGGTGAGAAAATTTACAAAGGAGATTTAAGAGAAAACATCGAGAATTTTATTAAAAGAGCATATGATCGAAGATAAGTTAATACAAAAAATAGCCTTTTTCGGAGATTCAGCGATAAATGACAGTGACCCTGTTTATAAAGACGCTTTTGAGATAGCCAAGGTGCTTGCAACAGCTGGCTATACAATAGTCAACGGTGGTGGACCTGGCGTAATGAATGCCTCAACAGAAGGTGCGGAAGCTGTCCACGGGAGAACAGTCTCCGTTACTTTTTATCCAGAGAATACAACAGGATTTGAGGGTAGGTACGCAAGAAATGTAACAGACAAAGAAATTGTGACAAAAGATTACATAGATCGAATGTTTGGCCTGATGGAAAATGCCGACGCTTTTATTATCTTTAAAGGAGGAACTGGTACGATTTCAGAACTTGGAACAGCCTGGGTTTTGGCTAAGCTTTATCATGGGCATCACAAACCCTTTATATTATTTGGCTCTTTTTGGAGGAATGTTGTTGGCTGCATTAAAGAAAACCTTAATATAGACAAAAATGAGCTGGATGTATTCAAAATAATTGAGAGGAAAGAAGATGTTTTGCCGGCAATTAAGGACTTTGAAAAAGAGCTTTCAGAAATAGATCACACTCACTGTCAAGT
>MGGH01000021.1 GCA_001792305.1 Candidatus Woesebacteria bacterium RIFCSPHIGHO2_01_FULL_39_23 | reverse complement strand
GCATCCTTTCTTTTATAACTCTCTCATATATTATGGTCCCTTTCCAAGCCTATGCAGCAGTAAAAGGCTTCATTGAACACTCTGAAGGTCCATGGTTTAGAACTCCAAAGACAGGCAAGATTACAGATATATTCACCAGAGGTAAATTCTTCAGATGGATTGGTGGGATATTGCCGGGTCGTGTAGT
This sequence comes from Candidatus Woesebacteria bacterium RIFCSPHIGHO2_01_FULL_39_23, assembly GCA_001792305.1. Classification (GTDB taxonomy): domain Bacteria; phylum Patescibacteriota; class Microgenomatia; order UBA8517; family UBA8517; genus 2-01-FULL-39-21. The sequence continues at coordinate 26,934 of MGGH01000021.1, read as the reverse complement.
GCCATCTTTAGCCACAGCTAACCACCAATTTAATAACTTCAATATTAAAATAAAGAAAGGGCGAAGGAAGTATGTGGGAAAGTTTCTAATAACCATTCTTCTTGCTATTTCCACCACCCTTCTTTCCTACGTACCATATATTGAGATTTTTGACGATGTTGAGGCACCCCTACCTGGCTCAGGAATAATCCTTAAACCAAACCTGTCTTTAGTCAAAGAAGTTCAGGCTGCAACTGATACAGAAAAAGAATTGCAACATACGGGTGGAAAGACTGACTTTATACAAGACTTTAGTTGGGGGGTGTTGACAATCAATACTGATAAATCTATCTACATACCTAACCAAAAAGCAATACTATCTTTTGCAGTTCTCGATGAAGAGGGGAAAATGGTCTGTGATGCAAAACTAACTCTTGAGATTATAGACCCTAGGGGCGAGAAAACAATCCTTTCCACCGAGGCAGGGACAGTTATTGTCAACGAAGAATGTCAAATCTATGGTTTTACCTCAAGTCCGGATTATGAGGCGAGTTACCAAGTTGGTGACGTCGGTAGATACCAAATGAAACTCAGCGCGAAAACTCAAAACGGCACACATGAAGTCCTTGACTCTTTTGAAGTCCAGGAAACAGCACCTTTTGATATTGAAAGAAATACTTCGACGCGGATTTATCCAGAAGTAACATATCCAGTTAGTTTCACGATTACCGCAAATGAGGATTTTGAAGGGATAATTGAAGAAACAGTGCCGGTGAGCATTGATATTTTTCCTTCTGCAACGAGCCAGTCGTATGACAATCTTGAAATAAAAGACCAAGTCAGAATAATTAGCTGGAACGTTACGATCAAAAAGGGAGAATCATTTAATCTGGGCTATAAGTTTGACGCACCCAATATCTCACCCGAGTTTTACGTTATCGGCCCACTTAAGTTTATTAAGAGAGATCAACTGGTCTTCCAAGAAACCCGCTTGTGGCAGATCGCTTCTGATGCCGTTTATGCACAACCTCATTTTCGCATTCGCAGTGGTGACACTGTTGGATTAAATACTGATAGTGACTGGGCAGCCACCCTTGATGCAAATTTAACAATGGACGCAGGTAAGCGTTTCCGGGTGCGGTATGAGGTTGAGGAAACAACCGGGACGGGGGGGATCAACTCTTTTAAGCTACAGTACCGTTGGAAGCCGAACGGAGGATCGTTTGGCGCTTGGACTGATGCTCCTGGACGGGGAGTATCAGGGGAATCAGGACCAATCCAAGTCCTTGATTCGGGACAGTACAACGACGGGGATGCGGCGAGTACCGACCTACTCTCTGGCAGTTCCCTAACATTTGATAACGCTGGTACGGGCGAGGAGAACCGCACAACCGGCACAATCACGCTTTCAAACGAGCACGCCGAGTACGAGTTTACTATCATGATCAGAGGAACGTATGGCGGGCCCACTCGAGTGAAAGATGATGATCAAGTAGAATTCCGAATAGTGGAAAACAGCGGCACAGCGTTTGCCGGAACGTATACGGTTCCTACTATTACTGTTAATATGCCGGATTATTTTTTAAGCCCTGCGACAATTGAATCCCCAGGTACAATCGGTCCTTTCAAAGATACAAACGGGAATTTATACTTTTTTATAGAGCCTACATCTATATCCGGTGCGGGTAATTTTGAGCCGGAAATAATAAAATCCACTGATGGAGGGAAAACGTGGGACTTGGTAGATACTGCTAATAGTCCGGTATCAAACGACGACCCGGAATCAGCCGATATTTTTCAGGACGGAAACACACTTCATATTTGCGTTCAGAGAGGTCATAGTGCAACGGACGTAATGTATGATACTTTCCGCCTGTCGGATCATCCAACCAACGCTGACACATGGGGGATTATAGATGAGACTGTTCGTGCTTCTGCCAATGCCGCCGACCAATCCTGTGGTATTGTCAAGCGCAGCGATAGCACTGTGGTGGTATTTTATCGCTACAACGATGGCACGAACCATAGAGTAGGTTACAAAATTCGTAGCAGTGGTGGTTCATGGGGAAGCGAGAATAACTTGGATACCACGGCATCCACTGATTTCGTTTTCTCCGGTGTCGTGTTGGGGGCGAGTGACAAAACGCACATTTTTTATCGCGACGAGACAAACAACGATATCTATCACAAGAGTCTAAGTTCAGCGGATTCTTTAAGTAGTCGCGAAATAGTAGAGTCAGACGCACAAAGTGGTACTCGCATGTGGGGGACCAGCAAGCCGGTATACTGGGACAATGCTGGCTCTGAAAAAATTATGGTATTGGTCAGAGATAACTCTGATGGACTCCTGTACTCGGTTGTTGTCACTGATGACGGAACCCCGGAGGCGCGTAAACAGGTTTCGGATACTGCTGTCAGAAATGACCCTTCCGGCGCACTCAGCAAACAGCCTGTTGCCGATTTAGTGGTCGATACGGCAACAGATATCATTTACGCCACTTTTTCTCCCTCCAATGATAACGATTTAGACCTAGACAGATCAACAAATGATGGTGGGTGGGGCACAGATACCAATATTTTGGATATTGTTACCACCGATTTCGTCCGCGGACAGATTTTTACACACTCATCGGGCAATGGGGGTGCCAAAGTCTATGGGTATTGGTATGACAATAACGGTCTGGGAGAAAATGGATTTACCTGGTATACCGAGGTTGCAATCGATTCGACATCGGCAACAGCCACCGCCTATTCCTTCCAAAGAAAAACTTTCTTCGACAGTGCAAATGCACGCTATTGGACTTTTTACCACGATGGGGATGAGATTGATATCCGCTACTCATCGGATGATGGAGAAACCTGGTCGGCGATTACCGCTTTAGCTTATGATACCAACGACTTCTCTGTCTGGTGGAAGCAGATAGGGTCCACTGAATACGTCTGGCTGGCTGTTGCAACTGCGGATGATATTGTGGTTAGGCGTGGAGAACTTTCAACAACTAGCATCAGTTGGCATGCAACCAGTCAAGTAGCCTTGAATGGAAGTGGTGCATCAGACACCTATGCCAACGCCTACGTGTCCCTGGATTCTTCAAACATGGTTTGGGTACTGGCCCGTTACTACAACGGGACCAATTACGTGGTCAATGTTGTTGATTCCACCGCAGCAGGCGACAGCAACTGGGCAACTTTAAGTTGGAATACGAAAAGCCAGTTATCCGACAACCAAACCAATGCCAATGTTTACGGCAACATTGTGCCTTTAAGCAGCCAAGACATGTACGCGACGTTTGTAGCTAGTACTGCGCTTGAAGGTTGTTGGTGGGATGATTCTGCTGGCAGCTGGAAGGATTCAGGAAGTTTGAGTTGTACCTCCGGCAACCAAGACGCGATTGATACCGAGGTCACAGGCCTTACTAAGAATATTTCAACAGTTGCCGACGTAACTAATTATGATGTACACATCATATTTATTGACGACGCAGCTACCGATCAAGTTTCATATAAACGCTGGGATAGTGGGACTTTGGCTTGGGATTCATCTGCTACTTTGGTTGCAGATGCAGCCGACGGTAACGATGCTTATTCCTCCCTTTCCTATGATTCTACAGGAACAGATCTTTACGCGCTCTGGATTGACACAAGTGCCAGTGACATATTCTACAGTTCCTGTGATATTGCAACAGAATGTAACCTTGCCAGTGAGTGGGCAGCAGAAACGAACTGGAAGTCGACCGGAACCAATACCTATGTCACAAGTAATTATGACGGGGCAGGCCGTATCTTTGCGGAGTGGACGGTCGGAAATGCTTCTCCTTACAGCATTGGCTGGGATATTATTATTGTTCCCGAAAATCTGTGGTTATTTGTTGGCCTTGTGCCTTTCTTACCTCTACTTTTACGTAAGAAACGAAAGAAACATTTAGATTTAAGTGTTTTAAATCAAATATATGAACGAACCAAACAAAGAACAGTTTGATATTGATATGAACCGTAAAACTGCGCAGGCTCCTTTTGGCAGTTCCCTACTGACTGGGTTTAGGGGAGTATCTAGAAATCTTTTTATTGTCCTTGTCTTTTTACTCATGAGTCTGCCCTTGTTTACAACGTTTAATGAAATTTTGACAAAAATTGTAGAGAAAACGGGGTTATATACCTTTTTGACACAGAATGTAGTTCCTTTTGAAACTAGGGCAGTATCTTTGATCTTGCGGCCATTTGGGATTGAAGCAAAGCCAACCGTTTCGCATTTGTTTATTGAAAGACCAGACGGATCTACTACCGGGATATTTTTTTCCTGGAATTGCCTTGGTTGGCAATCAGCCATTCTACTTTTACTTACCTTTGTAACTGGTTTATCGGGAAACTTTCCAATTAGTAGGAAATTAGAAGTTATCTTACTAGGTCTTTCTGGGACTTTCTTAATCAATTTACTGCGAATTTCCGTTGTCACAATGATTGCTTATTACTTCGGCCAGCTTGTGGCAACCATTGCCCACGATTACGGAGGAACATTGTTTACAATCGCTTGGTTCTTTTTTTATTGGTGGTTTTCGTATAAATTTATACTTGAAGGAGAATGATGGAAGAAGTTCCGCAGGAGTCAGAAACAATTGCAGTTAAAAGAACTGCCAGAATTACCAAAAAGATACTCGATGCTAGAAGTACCTTAGGATCAGTTCCTGCTTGGTGGTCTAATGAAGTGATGGAAATAATTGGTCTTGCAGTGGTTGTGCTTCTAAATTTATATCTGATACTCCCTTTTTTTAAGGTTCAGATTCCCGAAACTACTTATTCAGGTCCGATTATTCCACTGGTCGCTAAAATTTTTGGGATTTTTGGGATTCCCTTTATTGAATCTGTGCACATAATGGCTTTGATTTCATTCCTGGTTTTTCCACTATCTATGTATATATTCGTGAGGCTTTTGACTAAGAGAAAAATGTCGGCTTTTTTGGCGGTTTTGATTGTCAGTCTTCCTTTTTACCCGTTCGCAAAGACAAGGATAATTTCAGGGTTTTTGTCCCAAGATGCGCCGCATATTATTACACTTTCTTTGATACCCATAGCGGTTTACAGCCTACTCTCTTTTGTAAAAGAAGGGGGTATAAAAAGTTTGATTCTCTCTGCAATTACTTCATCACTTGTTTCACTCTCATCTCCTTTTTCGTTTACAACCTTCATGATGTTTGCTGTTATTGCGTGCTTTTCTGAAATGCTACTCGGGCAAGGCAGGCTTAAATTCACAAGACTTATGGTAGTAATGCTCTTTACTGCGGGGCTTAATTCATTTTGGTATAATCCGTCATTCTTTTACTGGATGATCACAGGACCAATGGGCGATGAAATAAGAATAACGTTAAATAGATTGATACCTATGTCGATGTTTATTGCTCCCGTGCTTGGAGTTTTCGGCTTTTTGCTTTTTGACAGGAAACCGAGCCTCCAGCCAATGTTTTTAGCAGTATTCTTTACGATAATTTTTGCCTTAGTTGTGATTGCAGGAGGTGGATTCGTACCTTCGCATCCAACAAGATATACTCCTGAGTTTGGAATTTCATTCTCCCTTCTTTTGGGTCTTCTTATTTTAAAGTTTTCGGAATATCTTAAGTTTAAGCCTGAAAAATTACCATACTTATCTTGGAAAGCTATATCGTCGCTTGTGATAATTGGTGCCTTTTTAATTTCCGGTTTGGGAATTATTGCCGGAAGGCTTGAGATGGATTCAGTTAGTAGCGTCCTGGGTATCTGGTCCGATGTAAATAGAGGAGAGATGTGGGAAGCTAGAGATAGTTTTAACGGCTTGTCGAGCTTAACAGGATTTGCTATAACCTTTATTACTGCCTCAGTTCTAACATATTTAGCTACCAAATCCAAACAGAGTGTAATTGGTTAATGCAAAAAAACCAAAAAGGTAAGATTGCTATATTTCATTGTGGGTTTATTTATTCAGGTGGTGGGGAGCGAATTGTTTTGGAGGAGGCAAGAGGGTTAGTTAAAAGAGGTTGGGGCGTGCGTGTCTATGCCCCGACAGTGGACACTAAAAAGTGCTACCCGGAGTTTGTAAAGGGAGTTGGAGTAAAAATGTTTTTTCCGTCAGTTTTCAATAAGCTTCCGCTTCGAAATGCCCTCCGCATGCTAGCGTCGAGTTTTCTTGCTCCATTTTTGGCTATTAATTTTCGCGATATCGACGTATTTGTCGGAGCAAATCAACCAGGTGTGTGGATTGCTTTTTGTATGGCAATGGTATTACGAAAACCATACATGATATATCTTAATCAACCAAACCGTATCGTTTATCCTCGTGCAGTTGACCGTGAATTTGGTTGGTATACGACAGAGAAGGATTATCATTTTTTGTATAAATTGCTTCAGAGACTAAACATTGTCTTGGTTAAACTCGATTGGTTATCAATTATTCGAGCGAAAAGTTTGTTGGTCAATGGGAGTTATATAGGCAATATCATAGCCAATGTTTATGGGAGAGAAGTCGTAGACACCCCCGCCGGAGCGAATTTTTATTCTTTTGGAAAAACTGACGTATTTAGAGGATCTGTCAAAATTGCTGGAAAGAAGATTACTAAGCCGTACTTATTAATAACAAACAGGCACGATCCGCAAAAGCGTTTTGATTATGTGATTTCAGCCCTTTCCAATATTTCTGGTAAAGTCCCAAATTTGCAACTTGTTGTACCTGGACCTTTTACCGACCACACACGAAAACTAATTGAACACTCGCGAAATCTTGGGATAGAAAAAAAAGTTAGATTTATTGGTAAAGTATCAGAAGAAGATTTACATAAATTATATCGTCACTGTGCTGTTTATTGCTATCCTTCTCCTGATGAAGATTTTGGCTTAGGCCCTTTGGAGGCTGGCGGTTGGGGAGTGCCTACTGTTGCCTGGAATCATGCAGGACCAACGGTGACAGTGGAAGACGGAGTGACCGGATTTTTGGCAGAGCCATATAGTGTGAAAGATTTTGGACAAAAAATTTTAACAGTACTTAATAACCCGAATCTTCGGAACAAAATGGGTGCGGCTGCGTGGAAGCGAACTAAGAATTTGTTTAGTTGGGAAAGGCATGTTGATATATTGGAGAGCGAGATTACGAAGTATATTTAGCTTTGGTCAGCGGATGACGTGGTATAATTAACTCATGAAATTAAAGTTTCATCCGCAAGTTATGAATAAAGTAAACTCTTTTCTTGCAAAAGAGCCGGATGTCGTGGCTTCATATATTTTTGGTTCGTATTCAAAGGGAAAAGGTACTCCAAAAAGTGATGTTGACATGGGTGTTCTTTGTTTTGATAAAAGCAAGCTCAATCAGATGGGAATTTCTTTGGAGTTTGACAAAATAATAAAATCGCCCAAGATTGATCTGATTATTTGTGATCTTTCCAGCGATCCTTTACTTTTGTCTCAAATAATAAATGGTAATGTTTTTTATCAAAAAAGCGTTAGCGAACGATCTCTTTTGGAAACAAGGATCTTGAAACTTATAGAGGATGATGGCTTTTTAAGGAAAATAAAAGATTATTACCTAAACAAGTCCTTTGAGGAAGGGATATATGCTGATCGATAAAAAAATTATAAACAGCCTGCTTGAGAAGTTAAAAGAATATGTATATGACCTTGAGTCAATGAATTTTAACTTAAATGATTTAGAAGGCAACAGAGACATTCAACATCTTGTTAACCACAGACTTCACACAGCAGTTGAAATATGCATTGACATAGCCATGAATGTTGCTTCGGCATTAGAACTGCCCGGCCGTGACAGTGCAGTAGATGTGATAGGGCTTTTGGGAGAGCATAAGATAATTGCAAAAAGTCTTGCAAGTAGTTTTCAGCAAGCCCCTAAGCTTCGAAATTTGCTGATTCATGGTTACGCAAAAGTTGACTATGCTTTGATTTTTAAAGATTTTAGAAAGGATATCTTGGAAATGAAAGAATTTGCAAGACAGATTAAGGCCTATGTGGATAAGAATTGAGATACAATTTCCGTCAGGACCCGTGGAGTTACTTCTTCTCTCATAGGTGGGATCAGTTTCTGCGTCACGTTCCGCTCGATATAATTGAAGCCCTGCATAAACCGGAAGAACGACTTGGCACTCGATGTTTTGCGTCGTCTGGTAAGCCCTGTCAGCCCTCTTTTATCCAATTAGCCATATACTCGTTCAGATGCCTTAACTCGACTCCTAGCGGCTTGCATATACGAGCCATTGTACAGTCCTTTCATTAACTAGTTAACTGTACGGAATGTATCGCGGCCCAGACAAATCGTTTTTACGCAGTCAGAAGGCAGAAAAGGCGCAAAATTTTCACTTTACTAGTTCTAACTGTGGTTAGACGCAGAAACTTATAAGCACGGGGTCGGGGAACAAAAAGTCGGTTCGTGGGTTTGAGGGATTAAGGGATGTACTGCGGATGCTCAAGCCACCATCTGTAAGGCGACTCGAAACCGTCAATTGTTTTTATGTTAAATTCACCCGGTTTGCTCTGTGGGCCCTCCAGCTGTCTGCGTGTGCGGTCAACAATTCAAAAGTAACTCCTTTCATTGGTGGCCTCATGAAATAGATTTCAGTAGCCCCACAGCATCCCTCTTTCTTGGATAACAGGGTAATATTTTACTCTGAAGTCGTATAATGATTGCGGGAAGTGCGTATTATCTGTTTTTCCCCTTACACCAAACTCTATCGTCTCTTGAAATAATTTTTGCGCTTCTTCGTCTTCCGTAACTTGTCGAAAAGTAATATTGTTTCCCTGTATTTGAACGTACCCCTTTTCTTCAAAAGCTCTTGTGAATATCATGAGGTCCTCTTTCTTCGATCGTGTCCAAGATTCAAGTCTAACTAAAGTTCGACTTCGTAGATCCTGATCAGAAGGGCTGATCACATAAAGAAAAACTCCCACTGCATGGTCTGGATCGGCTTCTATTAAGTTAAGTATCCTCTCCTTGTGATCTAAGTAATCTTTATCATCCCACGCGATTTCTGACCTCAACTTGGCTTCTTCTTCAGATATATTTGGAGTGCTTTTCAATTTTTGATACCGAAAGTACTGCACCACTTTTTCACCGTTACTAAGGAAGTAAAGAATCACCATGTAGATTGTAAGATATGCAATATTAGTACGTGTTGGTATTTTCGTTCTCTCGGTAATAGGATTCAGCTCCCCTTGACATTTCGGACATCGAGTTGCGTCTTTACTAATAATCTCACGACAATGGATACATCGCCTCTTTTTGGACAGCAAGGCCACGATAAATAAACTGATCGGTCCGAACAACATGACAAGAAGCAGAATCCCCCAGCCGAACAATACAATCATCCAAAAAGACAGATTGAAGTATCCCTTGAGAACAAAAACAAGGATGGCAAAGATTCCAGTAGCGAACCAAAGTATAATCTCGTACTCTCCCTTACCAGGCTGAAAAAGAAAAAAAGATACGACTGATACGACCAAAAGTATGTTTCTATTCAGCATCGGGCTTGTCCACCCCCTTCTCTGGTTGCCTTTCTTTGCCGAATGCTTTATAAACCACGAACAGCACGCCGTCGAGAACTATTGTCCCCAAAAGCGATCCTATCGCTAATGTCCTTATTTCTGTCCGATCGTGAAAGCGTCTATAACTATCCCAAAACGGAAGACCGCCGCATTGGTCCGAAGACGCCATAGGAAAAGCGGTTTTTGACCTTAGTTGTTCCAACCATACATAATCTCGGGATTGTTCTGCTTCTCGAAGGTGTCTTTTTTCATTTTCTCCGGGAGCGGCGCAGATAAAGCCGGTTACGAACATTGAAACGCCAATAAAAGAGGTGAAAAGGATCAGAAGCGCAATAGATAGTTTGTTGTTTGTCATGTTTTCAACTTTGAGACGGCAGTTCTTACAGTTCCGACTCGCCCCATAGTTATATGCTCTGTCGAATACTTCGCTGTATAAATCAAATCAGGCTTTGTTCTGAAAACCGCTGGCTCAAAAAAACTACAAAAACCTGTTGCGGAACACGTATAATATCTGCTCTAGTTTTACCACAATAAATCAAGGTATTCAACACTATTTCTTGCATCTCCCCTAATGGTAGATAATGCGGGTCTTTGCCATGCTTTTAAGCATGGTGAGTTCACAATTTACCCAGAAAAAACAAGATTAGGGATTTTTGGGCGTGGAGGCGATTTTCGGCTTCTTGAAAAACCACAGATCGTGGTCCGTCAATTACTTCCGACGCAACCTCGAAGCCTCTGTATGCAGGTAAACAGTGCATAAAAATAGCGTCTTTCTTGGCAAGATCCATTAACTTCTTATTAACTTGGTAACTTGATAACCTAGTAACTCTCTCTTTCTTTTCTTTCTCGTCTCCCATGCTTACCCAAGTATCTGTTATAACTACGTCTGCTCTTCGTACTGCATCCTCTGGTTTAACCAACTGCTTAGCCTTTGACCTTTTGATAATTCCTTTATCCATCCAATATCCTTTAGGTCCGGCAGCAGTGAATTCATAACCCAAAGCTTTTCCGGCTAAGGCGAGAGAATGGGTGACATTATTTTCGCAGTCGCCGACATACGCTATTTTTAAGTTTTTTAGTTTTTTCTTGACCTCATAAATTGTCATTAAGTCGGCCAATATCTGACAGGGATGTTCCAAGTTGGAGAGCCCGTTTATCACTGGGACCGATGAATTGTAAGCAAGCTCCTCTATTGTTGAATGTTCAAAAGTGCGGGCCATAATAACGTCTGACATGCGACTTGTGACTTTGGCTACATCAGCTACACTTTCGCGCTTGCCCATGGAAATGTCGCTGGGGGCAAGGTAAATAGCATGGCCACCCAGTTGGGTCATGCCGATTTCAAAAGAAAGACGCGTTCGAAGAGAAGGTTTCTCAAAAATCATCACTAGTGTTTTACTGCAAAGTAGTTTGTCATATTTTGATAGTGGAGAACTTTTGAGTTTTTTGGTGAGCTGGAGTATTTTCCAAATTTCATCTTCGCTAAGATCAGTGACTGAGAGGAAGTGCCTTAGTTTTTTCATGAAACTAATTCATGATATTTATCAAGGTTGTAAAATGCAAGTATTGTGTGTCTAGACCAAGCCAATCAACTCCAATTCCTTTAGCACCCCTATAAACTCCACATGTTCAAGATTGCGAAGGTTGCAACCTTAAGTAAGATGAGTATATATTAAATTCATGCTCGGTAAAATTTTTAACAAAATTCTTCATGAGGATGAAGACGCAACGGACAAGTACGCTTATCACAATAAAAACAAGATTCTTGAAAAGAATGGGACTTTTTGGCAGAAATACGGCGACTTAGTCATTGCCCTGGGATTATTTTTTATTGCCCTTGTACCAAGACTTGTATTTTTGTTTAAGATATCAGATCCCCAAAACGCCGGAGATGGTTGGTATGGAGATACCTACCATCATTGGCAGATAGCTTATCTTTCCCAAGAGATTGGATTTCATGAAAATTTCCTGCGCCTGTGGGATCTTAAAGGAATGGAATATTTCTGGGGACCTCTTCACCCAGTTTTGATGATAATAATGTTTTCCATAACCGGTTCTGTGAGTATTGTAAATTCAAGGTTGTTGAGCATTCTTTTTGGCTCGGCGGTTATTTCACTTTTATATCTAATTGTCAGCAAATTTTGGAACAGAAAAACTGCCTTCGCGACAGCCATTTTTGCGATTACTTTGCCTGTTGCCATTTTGAATGATTCCTCAGGTATGCTTGAACCAATTGGGTTTTTCTTACTGTTTTTGGGAATTTTACTATTAACAAAAAAACCGCTTTTATCCGGATGTGTCTGGGCTTTGGCCGCAATGGCACGGGCTGAGGCGTGGATGTTTGGAGGATTACTTTTTTTACTTTCTTCTCGCGTTTTGAAAAAACCCGGCCAGATGGTCATTTTGTTTATCGGCTGGGTTGTGCCAATGCTCCTTTATATGAAATACCTATTGGATAATACGACAAATTTTATTTACCCTATTTGGTGGAATTATCTTGCTAATGCAAGGGGTGTTTGGGCGACATCAATAGGTTACACAGATTACCAACTTGCCGTTAAGCCTTACCTAGTGGCCTGGTTTTTAGTTTCACTCGCGAGCATAATTGTGGTTTGGTTTAGATATAAAGCCCGGGGTTCCTTGTTTATTCTTTTTGGCCTTGCCAACTGGGCTTTTATTGCTGGATTTATGGGGCTAACACATTACTTGACAGGTTTCCAACAGTGGTTCTGGGTTATAAGATTTTTTGAATTTCCGTATGTCTTTGGCGGGTTTTTATTGGCCCTGGTGTTTTTGTATATAATTCCAAAATATGTACCCTATCTTAGTAAAATCCATTTGGTTTGGGTTCTTTGGATGCCGATTTTGGTGGTAATAATTGGAACACAGTATATTTTCTGGGGGCCAATTTTAGAAAAGTATAATAGTACTCGAGTTTCCTGGGAAATAACTAAGACTTGGGCGCATGAATTTGGTCGTGAATATCAGGGTGGTAAGGTTTTAATCCCTGAAGGGGAACCGAGTTTTACTTACGCGATGGTTTATTTTGAGGGAATAAAAGGTAAAAATATTCTCGGCCAGATGTTTGACCCTTTTTATTATATGGTGGACGACCCGTTTGCTTCCTGGGGTGACAACAGGAGAGTAATGCTTGGCTGGTTGAGGGACGAAGAAGTAAAACTTATCGTCGTAGATACTGCCAAGGAAAAATATAGTCAGCTGTTTGAACGCGAAAGTCAGTATTTTGAATTTGTGAAAGTTATTCCCGATAGTAAGTATGTAATTTATCGAGTCTACCCTGAAAGGATTGAGATTTTGTGAGGCGCCACCACATAGTACTGGGAATAACAGGAGTGGGAGACAGGTTTCATGATAATAGTGTTTGCTTGGTTGTGGACGGGAAAGTAGTGTTTGCTGCCTCGGAAGAGAGATATACAAGAGTAAAACATGACGCCAGTTTTCCTGAAAGTGCCATCAAAGCAGCTTTGAAATTTGGAGAAATAAAATTTAAAGATGTAGATATTATTGCTACTGGCTGGCCGCGTACTTCTTTAGTTAAAGTATTGTTGAATGAAAACAAAATCGATTTGTTTCTCTCAGGTATACATTTTGTCCAAAATGCCAATTTAAGAGCAATATTGGATCTAGTACGACTTGTTGGTCAGGGTGGATTAAAACCTGTCAGTAATGAATTACAAAAAAGCAAAATTGTTGAAGTAGACCATTATTTGGCTCATGCGTCAAGTGCATACAGAACATCCGGTTTTGAAAAATGCATTTGTGTAGTTTGGGACGGGTTTGGTGCAAAGTCCGACGGCTTGCTTGCCTCTGGTGGTGTCTTTGAGTGTATTGACGGTGAAATAAATGAGGTTAACGTACACCCTTTGAACGTTTCAATAGGACTTTTTTACGAGGCGGTTACAAACGCTTTGGGTTTTACGCCGGCTGAAGGTGAGGGTAAAACAATGGGCCTTGCCTGTTATGGAAATTACAAAAGATTTCTTAAAAGAATGGAGATCTTTGCGCCAAGATTCCAAGAGGACAGATGGGTGAAAAGTAAACACTGGCCGGATACGCTTGTCGGAGTGGATTTAGCTTATAAACCAATTTTTGATTCAACCTATATGGGGAGAGAGTTGAAAAGGATGGCAGTCGAATCAGCCAAAGACACAGCCGCGGCTTGTCAATACATTATTGAGCGCGAATCCGTGGCCTACTTTAAATATCTCTATCAAAAATACGGACATCAAAACTATGCTTTAGCCGGAGGAGTGTTCCTAAATGTTAAAGTTGGCAAAAAAATCATGGAGTTGCCATTTGTTAAAGGTTATTTTGTCCATCCTCACGCGGGTGATGGGGGTTTGGCAATTGGTGCTGCCCTGGAAGTTTACACGAAGCACTTTCCTAATGGATCTTTGGTTTGCAAGATGGAGTCAAGTGCTCTTGGAGACGAGTTTTTGGAACCCGCTATACATAAAGAATTAAAAAGATATAAAAAACTAATTTACTTTAAGCCCCAAAATATTGCTAAATATGTAGCATCCGAAATTGCTCAAGGGAAAGTAGTAGGTTGGTTCCAAGGTCGAGCCGAGTGGGGTCCTCGGGCATTAGGCCAAAGATCTGTTCTTGCCGATCCTCGCAAAATCGAAATAAAAGAGAGAATCAATAATTATTTGAAGAAACGGGAGTGGTTTATGCCCTTTGCTGCTTCTATCCTGGACGAATACAAAACTAAGCTATTCGAAAATGCAGTCTCGACACCTTTTATGACCATGGCTTTTGATGCTACCCCATTTGGTAAGAAAGCAATTAAGGCTGCAATTCACATTGACAATACAGGTCGCCCCCAGACGGTAAGAAAAGAAACTAATCCACTTTACTGGAAAGTAATTCATGAATTTTATGAGTTAACCGGAGTTCCAGCTATCCTAAACACCTCTTTTAACCGCCATGGTTTGCCGATTGTTAATTCACCACGTGATGCGATAGATCATCTTCTCTGGGGAGCGATTGACGAACTTGCTATAGGAAGCTATGTTGCTAAAATCAAATAACAATGCTTTTGGACAAACTTATCAATGTTATAGCAACCCCAAACAAGGTTTCTCCAGGAATAACAGCCAAAGAAAACAAAAAATACTACCTTGAAGTTGAAAATTACGATTGGGTAAAAGCGACAGACAATATCCTTGGTTTGGAAACTTTTTTCCACCGCCTAAGAGAAAGGAATATCCTTGGAGTAATTGCAAAGTATTCCAAAAAAGGCAAGTTTTTGGACGCAGGTTGTGGGACAGGTCTTATTTTAAGACACTTACCGAAGGACTCATTGGGGGTGGACATAAATCCTCGCAACATTATCAAGGCAAATGGTCACGCTATGGGCAGGAGAGTGAGAGTTGCTGATCTTGAAAAGTTGGATTTAAAAGAAACATTTAACAATATTATATGCACAGAGGTAATAGAACATTTTTTAGACCCCGGGGTAGTAACCCACAATTTATACAAAAGCCTTAGAAAAGGAGGAATTTTGATAGGAACAGTTCCAGGGAGGTCTCCACTCTGGCGGCTGCGTTTTCTGTCAAGTACTAGACCTCGCGAGCCTTACCATTACTATTTTTCGCGAGCAGAAATAGGTTCACTTTTGGAAAAGGCAGGTTTTAAAATAATTTCTCTTACTCACAAAATTTTTGCGATGGAAATAGTTTTTGTTGCCGAGAAATGAATAGGAATTACCTCAACAGTAAAATCTGGGGCGGAACATTAACACAGCTTTCCCCATTTTATCTTGGATATTTGCGCCTTAAGTATTGTCTTGATGCTCTTTGTGATACGAATGGAAAGATTTTGGAAGTTGGTTGTGGTGGTGGCGGATTTGTTGCGTCGGTTAAAAATTATAGACATGATCTGAAGGTATTTGCGGTTGATGTAAACAAAAAGGCAATTATTTCGGGTTCAACCAAATATAAAGATATTCATTTTAAGACAGGTAATGCATATGCATTACCTTATAGAAAGTCATACTTTGATGCTGTGTTGATAGAAGATGTATTGGAGCATTTGGCCAGTCCCCAGAAAGCTTTAGTGGAAATTAGCAGAGTACTAAGAGAAAATGGCGTATTCCATGCCTATGTACCCTTGGAGGGGGAGTGGTACACGCTTCATAATTTATTATATAAATTAGGCTGGAGGGCAAAAGAAAGGTTGGCGGGGCACATCCAGCAATTTTCAATTTTTAGTTTACGACTTTCATTTAAAAAGGCAGGATTCAAGATTGTCAATACAAAATATTCAACACATTTACTCGGACAAGTAGTTGATGCTGGTTATTTTGAGTTTTTAAGTCTGTTAAATAGAAAATTGGAGGTTGGATTGGAAGAGGACTTAAGTCATAAAGCCAAAATCTTCAGAATTATAAAAAATGTGGTTACAGCCATTATAAATTTTGAGTCAATCTTCCTTTCAAAAGTTCCCTCTGCAGGGGTTCATATAACTGCTGTAAAATCGGAGTAATGAAAATCATCATAATTCAACCCTTCCTATCATGGGGTGGGGCAGAGGCAGTCAGTGTTCAGTTCGCTAATGCCTTAACAAAAACCGGCCACAAATCCAAAATCGTTTGTCTTTATAAAACTCCGTCTCTTCCCCATGCCGCTGATAAAGTTGAAATTACTACGCCTCCAAAATTTATTTATGAACTATTAGCTAAAAGCTATTTATTGATGACTATTCTCGGATTGCCAATACTTTTGGTATTGACGTTAGTTAATTCTGTTGGGGTGGATTTAATTAATCCCCACAATTTCCCCTCGCTTTGGGTCGCGGTTGTTGTAGGTAAATTAAGAAGAATTCCCGTCATTTGGACTGTTCACAATTTTCCGCAGTCTCCACTCCCCCCGCTATTTGATAAATTTTTTGCAAGGCAGTGTAAGACGGTTATTGCGGTCTCACAAAAGGTCGCAGGGCAGGTTTATAGAAACTACAAAATCAAGGCAAAGGTAATTTATCCCGGTATCGATCACGCTTTTTGGTCTAAGTTACCGATCGTCGTGCACCGGCCACCTGCCGGCAGGCAGGCAAGGCTGATCGCTGGCAAATTTGTTGTCCTTACTGCTGGTCGCTTGAAAAGTGACAAAAGTTTCGACATTGCAATTTCATCCTTTGCCCAAGCCTCGCTGAAAATCAAAAATGCGGTTTTAAATGTCGTTGGTTCCGGCCCGGATTTAGTTAGGCTAAGAACTATCAGCAGTATGCAGTCAGCAAATGTTAAGTTCATTGGCTATCAAACACCTGAGCAACTTCGAAATTGGTATACTACTGCTGACTTGTTTTTACTACCGTCTTATAAAACCGAAGGTTGTAATCTTACCCCACTTGAAGCTCTATGCTCCGGCGTGCCATCAGTGGTTGCCAAGGGGAGTGGGGTAGACGAGATATTTGAAAAGTATAAACTTGGTTTAGTTGCAGAACCAACCATAGAAGATTTTTCCGGAAAAATTATTGACTACCATGATAATTATAAAGAAAACAGTGATAGGCGTAATTTGAAAAATTGGGTTCAAAAAAATCTTTCCTGGGACAACTATGTAAATAAGTTTATAGAATTAATATGAGAAAAGGTGGATTGCGAATCGCCATATTTCATCTTGCCTTTATTTATTCCGGTGGCGGCGAGAAGTTGGTTTTACAGGAGGCAGAAGGATTAAAAGGCCTTGGCCATGAGGTGGAGATATTTACTTCGGTTGTAAAACGAAGTAACTGTTTCCCTGACTATATCAAAAAGTTTCAAATAAAAACGTTTCTTCCCCAAATTAACTATATTGTGGAAAACCATGAATCTACATTGATTTTACTTTCTTGCATACTGGCCCCTTTTTTCTCGGTCAGATTTAGGAAATATGATGTTATTTTGGCTGCTAATCAGCCTTCGCCATGGATGGCTTTCTGGGTTAAAAATTTTTTTGGAGTGCCCTATGTAACTTATCTTGCCCAACCGACGCGTATTCTTCACCAGAGACTAATAGATAAAAAGACAGGCTTAAGATTCGCCAAGAAAACCTCCGGCTCTCTCTCAACTCGTCTGTTGGGAAAATTTAAACCATTCATTAAATGGGCAGACGAGGTAAGCATAAATAATTCAAACGCAGTTTTGTCAAATGGAGACTATATGAAAAACCTTTTGGAGAAAATCTATAAAATTGATGTTGTCTCTTGCCCTGCAGGTGTTGCCTCACCGATCACTGGTTACCGATCACTGGTTACTGCCAGGGACTATTTTCTACTTATTACTAACCGTCATTATGGCCAGAAGCGCTTTGAATACGGTATTTTTACCTTTTCTTATGTTCTTCATAAAAACCCCAATTTTGAGCTTTTAATAACAGGCGAAGAAACCGAATATACAAACTCCCTTAAAACTTTGGTAAATCAGCTTGGCTTGGGAAATAAAGTGAAATTTTTAGGTTATGTTAGCGAAAAAGAATTGGGCGCTTTGTACCGAAAGGCTAGCGTTTATCTTTATACTGCTCCTGAGGAGGATTTTGGAATGGGTATTATCGAAGCAATGGCAAACGGAGCACCAGTTGTTGCTTGGAACAATGCCGGCCCAACAGGTATTATTGAAAATGGTAAGACAGGTTTATTGGCCAAACCATTCGATATTGCAGATTTTTCCCACCAAGTCGAACGTTTGATTTCAGATAAGTCACTTTCGAGTAAAGTGTGTCGGAATGCGTTCAATAAAGTTAAATCAACTTTTTCACTCGATAATCACATAAAATTGTTGGATGAAACACTTTTAAAATATGCTTCCTAAGTGGCACACAAGATATTTGCATGCAAAATACGCTATTGAGGCGTTGGGAAACGTTCGAGGGAGGATTCTTGATGTCGGCGCGGGCCAGGGGGGGATAACAACCGCACTGGCTAAGTTACTTCCCAGATTGATATTTTTTGCCTGCGATAACAACACAAAACAATTAAAAATATTCAAAAAGAATAATGCAATTTCAAATGTTAAGATTAACTGTACCCTTTGCGATGCTTACAATCTTGCGTATAGAAATGATTATTTTGGCGCTGTTACCATGTTTGACGTTTTAGAACACCTGGGAAATCCAGAAAAATCCATATTGGAAGTCGATAGAGTTTTAAGAAAAAGGGGAGTGTTTCATTTGGTTGTTCCCTGCGAAGCGGACATTTGGACAATTGACGGGCTAGTCAAAAATATCTTTAAAGTAAACTTAAAAAAAGAGCCGATTGGTCATATTCAACAATTTAAAAGCGTTAATTTAAGAAAAATGCTTAAGAATTACAATTTCCGGGTTGTCACAACGAAGTATTCTTATCACTTTATTTACCAGTTATTGAGCTTTGGTTATTTTATATATCTTTATCTTTTTAACAAAAGGAAATACTTACCGCTCACTTCTAAAATAAGACCTGCTGGTTCTATTATTAAGCCTCTCTCAATGATCTTTGGATTTCTTGCCAATCTGGAGTCTACTCTGATGGCAAAAATTCCGGGTCAGACGATGCATATAACTGCCGTAAAATTATGAATATCCTAATCGTCATACCAGAACTTTCTTATCGAGGTGGGGAGAGGATTTTCTATACCCTGGCCAAAGGTCTCGGTCAAGAAGGCCATAAGGTTAAAATACTTGCGGCGAGAGTGAAAGCCGACGCTTTTAAATTTGAACCGCCAATCAGCTTGCTAACTTTGCCTGGTATTTTACAAAAACTTATGGGTAATAATTTAATATTTTACATAATTTTATTCCCGGTGCTTTTTTTAATGGTATTTATAAATTCAGGCGATGTTGACGTTATAGATAGCGAATCGGGGTTTGCCCTTTGGGCCTCAGTTTTGGTGGGGAAACTGCGGCACAAGAAAGTGGTGTGGACGATATTTGCTTTTGAAAGCGATATTCTTCCAAAGGGTTTGGCAAATAGGCTGTTTAGGTATATCTACGGACGCGTAGATAGATTTATTGCACGCAAGGCAGACGGGTATAAGTGTATTGCACCCAGAATTTCTAGATCCTTAAAAAAAGCCTATGGAATAGATGATGTTGATGTGATAATTCCCGCGATTGACCCAGATAGATTTAATAACGCTAAGCCGTTTGAGGTAATCCGAAAATTTGGTCTGAAAGGTAAACTGGTAGTGTTATTACCGGCCACACTTCACCTCAAGAAAAATCAGCGTCTAGCTATAGATTCTCTTGGAAAAATTCTTGAAGTTTTTCCAAACGTTGTGCTTGTGCTTTTAGGCAGTGGCCCTGATCGTGAGGATCTCGTTTCTTACGCCGAAGCCAGAGGTTTGGGGGGCAGTGTGATTTTTGCCGGTGTTGCCTATGGGGATGGGATAAAAAATTATTATGCGGCTAGCGACGTTGTACTTGTTTGCTCAAAGGTAGAGAACGAAGGGTTGAGTATGACTGCCCTTGAGGCACTGGCAAACGGAGTAATGCCTATTGTTTCCGTGGGTGCTGGTGTAGCAGAAATACTTTCAAAGAAAAACATAGCTCTTGTAGTTAACCCTGACGTTTCAGAATTCTCACAGGCAATAATCAACTACTTACGCACACCATTAAAATATGAGAATATGATTGTGAGAGGAAAACGCTGGGTCAGTGAGGAGTTAACTCTTAAGAATTTTACAAACAAGACACTAGATGTGTATGAAAGCCTTTTTTTACATATTTAAATCTTCAGAAATACTAGTGAGATTGACCTATGGTCTTGTGGGAATTGCACTAATTGCCGGATCGATGTACATTTTGGGTGGCCACGCTTACTTATCCGGCACCTGGGGTACAGATACTCGAAGTATTATTTCAATGTTAGTCTGGGTTGATAAATACTTTCCAAATGTTCCATTTTGGTATCCCTTAGCGGGTGGGGGAATTTCACTGACGCATGCCTATCCTGTTTTTTCCCTTTATATAATTTCCTTTATAAAGCGTGTTTCGGAGCTCAATCTTATCCAAACGTTCACTTTGGTTGGTTTCTCCTCAATTCTTGCTTTTGCAGCCTCTATTTATGTGTTTGTTTCGATTAGATTTAAAAACCAAACAGCTGCTCTTATCGCCTCAATTTTTTATTTGATTTCACCCATAGCTTGGACGTGGCTAACTGATTGGGGTTTTTATGCAGAAAGTATTGCTCATGCCTTTGTTGTGCCAGCAATTCTCTTCTGGGATTTGTTTTTTGTTCTCTTTGTCAAAAAAGACTGGGGATTAAGAACTAGGATATTTTTGTTAATTACCGTTGTACTGACTACTATGGCGATGAGGAACCACTTTCTCGCAGGTTTTGCGTTGATTAGATTTTACTCCTTTTATGTAATTGGGTTTACCCTACTAAATAAAGGCCAGAGGAAACAAATTCTAATACGCGGTACAATTGCACTTCTAATTATCGCGGTTTTTTCATATTTAGCAGCTCTAACTTTTACAGTCCCTTTCCAAAGATACGAAAATACTGCCTCGCAAGCCGGAGTGTCGGGGTCGGTAGGAAATTACACAATCGAAGACTATAACCGTAGTCTTCCAGGGCTACTTAATGTTGGTGGGTTTGCTACATATAAGAAGGATGACTTTCTTTGGGCAATCAGAGGCTTCTCCTTTACTCCACTGGTTTCAATATTTGCTCTGATAGGTATAGTTTTGTCGATTAGGGATAAAAGAAAATTGACGTTTGCTATCTACTCAATTCTGGCGGTGTTGTCCCTATCAGGACATTATCTATTATTGAGAGCCCGTATTCCCTACCCATTCAATATACTAGTTATCTCTGGAACTGGATGGCGCGAAACCTTCATGATCATGCGCTTTGTTTGGCCAACATTAGCTGCCTTTGGAATAATAGGACTAGTTTCACTACCGCTTTTTTGGGTTAAAAACAGATTTGTCGCGGTAGTTAAATGTCTGGTAGTTGCCACTCTTTCACTTTTGATAGCTTTTGGAATTTTATATTTAGATAAAAGTCGGGAGATAGATTTTGGTCCGCCTATTTATAGATATGGCGCTCAGGGGCTAGATACTAGGAACATTTGGCAGGCAAGAGATAGTGATAATAATTTCGGAAATTTTGACGTTTGTGTTGAAATTGCATTAAACAGCCACCTCGAGGGTGATGATAAAATATGGTGTAATTCTAGTCTGGCTGAATATTTCCCGCCTCTTGCAGTTCAAAACTGGTGTTTAGAAGCGCCAAAGAGAGAATCAATCTTTACTAATGAACTACCAGGTCTATGTTATCCCGACAATTTAAGTAGGGGGGATGTTGTGCAGTTTCTGGCCGGGTGTGATTCGCCAAACTATAAATTTATTAATCTTTGTAGACTGAAGTTTGGTTCTGTGATCGAACAGTTGTCGATTGATAACTGGCCGGCTTTTAAACTCCCGACAGGGTATAATCCCAACCCCGAGCTTAAAAATCTTCTTAATAAGATCATGAACCTTAATGCCAATGCAAGAATTGACTTTTCTCCATATTTGTCAAATTATTCTATGGTTGCCCCAATTTATACCATTGATACCAACCTCTCACAGATTCATACATATGTGGCAAGTGCCTCTCTTATTCATAGATTCCAGGGATGGCAACAAATAGTCTATTATCTAAACGATCCACAATACGATGATCCCAATCTCGTGAATAATATAGCAAAGTGGTTTGGTATTAATTACGTTTTTACCGTATCAAATCAATATACAGACAACGAAGTGCCAATTTTTGAGCGGGCTGGTTGGAAAGTTTTAGAAGGTTCCTACAATGATGGAATATTAGAATTTCCCCAGGCAAACAGTCTAGCAGAATTATCAAATAGAAAAACGGCCTTAGTCATATCGCAAAAAAAAGTAGATGCTTATGATCAGGTTCTTACAATTTCACTTTTAGGAGTTCTTAATTATGACGACGCCTTTATTGTCTGGGGGAAAGATAGTATTGATGATTACAGTTTTGAAGATTTTAAAAAATTTGATCTCGTTATACTCCAGGGGTACAGTTATAGGAACAAGAAGAGTGCTAATTCAATTTTAAACCAATATGTTGAGTCGGGAGGAAGTGTATTTATAGATACAGGGTGGGAGTCTGTCGTACCCGACTGGCAGAATGACCATCCACTTGACATTATTCCGCTTCAAAAAACAGAATGGAAGAGTCTTTCAATGTCATCTTTCTTTTATAATGGAGACAATAAATTCACCAGTGATGTTGATATAACCAAATTTGCCCCGCTTATCTATCAAAACTCTGCTTGGAAAGTTAGTACCTCAGCCCTAACCGAATTAAAACCGTGGGCAAGGTCTGAGGTTATATATGAGGACTACCCACTTGTAGTTTATGGCCAAATTGGTCAAGGAAAAGTCGTCTGGTCAGGGATGAATCTTTTTGCACATGCGAAACAAAAAGACAAGGTAAATAGAGATGAAATTAAGCTGTTGACCAATATTTTCAGCTGGCTTTTACAAACTGATGGTAAAAAAATATATGAGATCTCTTATACGAGAAGGGATCCTGATAATCTTGATTTTGTTGTTAACGAGAAAGTAGATAATGGGGGATATCTACTATGGAAAGAAGGATATCACCCCGATATGAAAGCTCAACTGATTTCAAAAAACAAATCGGAAGTTAAAAACCTGAATATTTATCGTGCCGGTCCTGGCTGGGCGCTTATTGAAGTGCCAGATATGGAACAAGGGGATTTAATTCACTATTCGTACAACAAACCATTTATTGAGACATTTGCAAGTTTGGTTTCTACCTCTACATATATATTTTTAATACTCGCGGTACTTGACTGGTTTATGGGGAAACATTCTATTATCGGCCGATTGAGCGCATTTGGTATAAATAAAGCTCGCTTAATGTATTTAAAAATGAAAGGTAAAACCACATCATGGATTGGAAAGGACAGCGAAGATGAATATTAAGAATGCTGTCGGTAGAGTTTTTAATGTTTGGTTTTGGTTGACCTCATCGTTTTTTCGTATTTTATTTCTGGTTGTCTCTATTGTCGTAATTATTAACTTGACTTATTTGTTTGGCTTCCACATTCTCGTTGGCACTTTAAAAGGAGGGGACGCCGGTTATGCCTATCATAATTTGTATTGGTTTGCTCGCTGGTATCCAGAGATCCCCGTCTGGTATCCGCTTCAGGGGGCAGGCTTCTCATTTACTTTGTCATACCCATTTATTCAAAATATTGTAGCTGTATGGGTTAAGAATCTTTTTGCCTTTGATTTAAATCAGTCTTTAAGAGTTTTGACATTCGCGTCGTACTTGTGGGGTGCGTTAGGGGTTTATGCTTTTTGTGCCACCAGATTAAAAAACCAGGTAATTGGATTTGTTGCTTCAGTTTTGTTCTTAATAATTCCCGGAAACTGGTTTTGGATAACTAAACTTGGCTATTACGCCTATACAATAGCGATTTCTTTTATCCCTTGGGGATTTCTCACCTTTGATTTATTTTTGACTTCATTTTTTAAGAAAACGTCTGGTTTGGGGAAGGCTATTAGGCTTTTTTTAGCAGCATTAGTTTTGGGACTGGCATTTATGTTCCACACATTTGTCGGCGTTGCGATGGCTTTGGGGTATTTGGTTTATGGAGTTGTTGCAGGACTTCTTTTACACAAAAATTTAATCTCTTTTAGGGGAATTATTAAAGGGTTATCTTCTTCAGTATTAGTTTTAGCCTCTACTTTCACTTTGTTTTCTTTCTGGTTTGTGCCGGTTCTCAACAACAACTACCTTTCTTCCCGTGACGGTTTGCAAGCTGAAGCAGGTGATCAACTCGTCAGGTGGGCCGAAGTGAATAATCCAACACGCTTACTATTTGATTATTCCGAGCAGGAAAGAACTGACGTTTTTCCACAACCATCTTTCCCAAGGCTTTTGGTAAACCTTGCTCTGCTATCCTTCCCGTTGGCAATTTTATTGAGAATTAAAAAAGGCTTCTTTCCGGATAACGGCCAATCTAAAGTCATAGCCCTCGCTTTTGTTGGTCTTTTCTTTCTTTTTTGGAGCGGATTGCCGTCACAAATAGACAGGTCCACTTTGGAGAAATTCAGATTTGTTTTTTCGTTTCTCCAGTACAGAACTATCTCTGTATCCGCAGTGTCTTTTGCAATTATTGGGGCCTTTTCAATCTACTCGATTTTTTGGATTGTAAGCGAATTGTTGTATATTCCATTTCATATCATCAAAGTTCGACAGGTGTTATTTATTAAAGCAACTAAGTCGATCATCGTGGCAATATTAACACTTTACACATTCGGATTTTTGTTGATTTATTATGAAAAAGGCCCTTCCGGAGGTGATTCTGTAAGCTATGGACCGCCCGAGGATCCCATTGGAGATGAAAGAAAAGACTTGGGTTTTAAAGGTTTATATTTTAAGCCCCAAAACGAATACGTCAATTTCATAGACTGGCCGCGTCAATTGTTGAATAGTTTTGCCTACAGGTCTTCAGAAAATGGTGGAACAAAACCTAAAAAAGTGAGTTCAGTAAACTTTGGGCTGGAGTCAACTGTAAAAGGGATATTGTCAAATATGCAAGCGGACCAATTTACCAGAGTGGGTCTGACTGGTAATATCGGAGCCACTCTTCAGGAGTGGAGTACTTATACAGATGCGTCAACAATTAACCAGTTTATGTATAAAGGGTCTTTTTTCCAAAGCCTAAGAGGCTATTCCGAAACTGTTTTTTTTGGCAAGGATGAAACAAACCATGATCCGGTGGTGTTGTCTAACCTGGCAAAATATTTAGGGTACGAATATTCAGTTGTTACTCCCGATATTGAGGATACATCACACTATTTACTCGGCGAGTGGGAAGAGATGGGCAAGGAGGGGGCATGGTCTATTATGCGCTTTAAACAAAGTACCGGTATTGTTAGCATCACTTCGCGTCCTACTGTATTGGTTATTGTAAGGAACCCAAGCGCTTTTGAGAGTGTTTTTAAAACTTCCCTTTATGGGGTAATACCCTATGACAAAGCGATTCTTGTGGAGGGAGCTAGTCCAAACGTTGATGATTACACAATTTCGACTCTGAAAAAATATGATGCAATTATTCTTTACGGCTACAATTACTCAAATCAGAGAGAGGTTTTTGCGACCCTCGATCAGTATGTAAAGGAAGGGGGCAAACTTTTCATTGAAGTGGGGTGGCAATACCTTTCCAAAGACTGGCAACTAACCAAAACTCCCGCCTTCTTTCCTTCTGCTTCGATTGTCTGGGATAAATCTATACAACCGAAATCATACCAGGTATCCTCTGGCGAGTCACTCGTCTTAGAATGGGAAGGAAAACCATGGGGTGTATCCAACCTCGTGGATTTAAGGTCTTGGGCAGAGCCTTTGCTGGCTCTGGACGGCAAAACTATAATAGCCGGAGGCAATTGGGGCAAAGGGAAAGTCATTGTTAGCGGAATTAATATTTTTGGACTAGCTTCATATCAAAAATACTCTTCCCAAATTATCGATTTGTCAAAATCTATATTTAAGGAGTTTTTTGATAAATCCTACGAAAGTGAACAGCCTCCTTCAATTAAGATCTCAAGGTCTTCTCCCGATAGAGTTGTGATGTCAATAACCGGAATTAATCCGAATTCTAAACTCTTTTGGCGTGAAGGCTTTTCTCCCCATTGGCATGCGGAAGTTAAAACAGACAAGTCGAGTCGAACGTTAAATTTGGTGCGGGCAGGACCAGGTTTCCCTCTTGCATTTTTGCCAGAAACTTCATCTGCGACTGTTGTTTTGGAGTATAAGTTAGGCTGGGTTGGATTCTGGGGTAAACTAATTTCTGCTTTAACAATTGTTTTGTTTTTAGTTGCTATCATAGACACCTCACTATTAAAAAATACTCTTTCAGGAAAAATAATAAATATCCTGAATCTTGGCAAAGATAAGATAAAATCTCGTTATCGTCAAACAAAGAATAGTTGGTCTGACAATGAGGACTAAAAAAACGCTTTCTGTGATCCGTGGCAACAGAGGCGAAGTAGCAGATTTCTACCGTAATTTTTCAAGGTTTAAGATAAAATTAATTACCGGCTGGCAATCCGTCTTTTCTAAAACTCAAAAAGATAGATTTGAGTTCTACTTTTTACCTTTTTACAAACCTTTGAAGTTTGATCCGGCTTCTTTACTTAACCAAAGAGGCAATCTTTCCTGGACTTATATTAAAGATCTAGAGGAGTGTTTGGGAGGTAGTAGCATAGTTAGTATTACCGACACATACTATTTTTTCAATCTTCAAGCAGTAAATTGGGCGTGCGCCAACAGCGTTCCTATGGTGACTGTCATTTGGTGCACCATTCCTAACCATATTACTAGTTGGTTTCCTCCTTACTCTTTTATAACAAAAAAAGTTGTGGAAGCTACTGACCTATTCATTTTACGATCGAAAACTGCTCTGCAATTTACCGA
>MGGH01000020.1 GCA_001792305.1 Candidatus Woesebacteria bacterium RIFCSPHIGHO2_01_FULL_39_23 | reverse complement strand
GGCAGGATTCAAGAGCCACCCAGTAAATGGATACAAAATACCTGCAGCGACAGGAATCAAAATGACATTATAACCAAAGGCCCAAAAGAGATTTTGTTTTATAGTATTCATTGTTTTTTTAGAAAGCTCAATTGCAGAAACAACCGACCTCAAGTCCTTATTTAAAAGTGTAATTCCTGCAGACTCTATTGCCACATCTGTCCCCGACCCCATCGCAATGCCGACATCGGCAGATGCCAAGGCAGGCGCGTCGTTAATGCCGTCGCCGACAAAGGCAACTACACCCTCCAACTGGTTAACCTTTTCTGCTTTTTGCTGAGGCAAGACTTCTGACATTACATTTTTAATACCAAGACGCCTTGCCACAGCCTTAGCTGTACGCTCGTTATCCCCTGTTATCATCCATATATCAATGCTATTTTTCATAAGGCTCGTTATAGCGTTTTTTGCACTTTCCTTGGGAATATCTGCAACAGCTATTAACCCAAGTACTCTACCGGCCTTAGATAAAAACATTACAGTCTTACCTTCACTCTCCAAGTCTTCTGCGTAATCTCCTAAATCTTCAATATTGCCAACCAACTTTCTGTTCCCAAAAAAATACTCTTTCCCATCTACCTCTCCCCTTATGCCCTTCCCATGAATAGCCTCAAATCGCCTGACTTCTCTTAAGGTTAAATTTTCATCCTTTGCTTTATTCAAAATTGCCTCTGCGAGTGAATGCTCCGATCCCTTTTCCAAAGAGGCAGCGATAGCAAGTAAATTTTGGGTTGAATTTTTAATTGGAATAATATCTGTTACTTCTGGCTTGCCTTCTGTCAAGGTTCCTGTTTTGTCAAAAATAATTGTTTTCACTTCATTCGCAATTTCAAGTGATTGGGCATCTCTTATTAGTATCCCTTTTTGCGCCCCTTTTCCTACACCCACCATAATTGCCGTAGGCGTTGCCAAACCCAGTGCACACGGGCAGGCAATAATCAAAACTGCGACCATATTTGTAAAAGCATTGTTAAATTTACCAAAGTCGAACCAAATTACAAATACAGCAACTGCAATTATTAAAACTACAGGGACAAAAATTCCTGAAACTTTGTCTGCAAGACGCTCTATTGGAGCACGCGAACTTTGTGCTTCAGAAACCATTTTTACGATTTGAGAAAGTACTGAATATTCCCCAACTTTTGTAGCCTTCATCACAAAACTTCCACTTTTATTGATTGTTGCGCCAATTACATTATCACCCTTAATTTTTTCAACAGGAATAGATTCTCCTGTCACCATAGATTCATCAATACTTGAAGACCCCTCAGTAATTACACCATCAACTGGAATTTTTTCACCGGGCCGAACTCGAATAAGGTCGCCAACTTTCACCTTTTCAATTGGGATGTCCACCTCTTCTCCGCTTCTTATAATCCGTGCAGTTTTCGCCTGCAAACCAAGTAGCTTTTTAATTGCATCCGAGGTATAAGCTTTAGCCCTTGCTTCCAGATAACGACCCAGTAAAATCAAGGTAATAATAACTGCTGCGGTATCGAAATACATCTCCCCTCCAGTAAAAATCGATAAAATCGAATATCCATAGGCAACTGAAGTGCCGATCGCAATTAAAGTGTCCATGCTAGCGGCACGATTACGTAACCCTGACCAAGTAGCAAGATAAAATTCCTCCCCCGCCCAAAACTGGACTGGGGTTGCAAGTAACAACAAAACATAAGGTTGGGCTAAGAAACTCGGTATAAAAGAAAACCACTCGGGAAAGCTCCCAACAAAAACAAAAAAACTCAACACTAATGACACTAATACTTTAATTTTGAGCCCTTTCAAGTGCTTTCTCTTTTCTTCCTCTTTAGTTTCTTCAAGAGATTTTTGATCTGACCCCAAAATCGCTTTATAACCGGCTTTCCTAACTGCAGTAGCAATATCCTTTTCTTTTACCCTTTCACTATCTATCTCGACAACAGCCTCTTCGCTGCCGTAATTAACACTGCAATTTAATACTCCTGGAACGCTTTTTAGTTGTCTTTCGATTAAACGCGAACAGCTTGCACAATGCATACCTATTATTGGAAAGGTTATTTTCTTCATTTAACTATTATTTTTCCGTGGAACATATTCATCCCGCACTGAAACGGAAATTCGCCTTTCTTTGTAGGTGTAACTTCTATATCAACTGGCTTGTTCATTGGCAAATATTTTCTAATTTTAAATTCGGATAAAACAACCTCTTCAAGACAACTATTCTTGTCTTTTCTTAAAAACGTTATTTTTGCAGTTTTTCCTTTTTGTAGCTTAATTACAGAGGGCTTATACCCACCTTCAACATTTATCTTAATATTCCTACCACTTATTACTTCCTCCTTTTTTCCAAAGAAAAACCAGTATATAAAACCAATCAACAGGACACCAACACTTGTAACTAAAATCTTATCCATAACTTATGATAACTTAAAAAACCCACCCCTCGTCACTTCTTTGCAAAATAGTTATATATCGATGCAAATACCCATCCTGCAACCCAAGCTGACAAGGTAGCGCTTACAAGTCCTAGCAAAAAATTCCCGGGGATTGGTTGTACGGACCAAATTTTTACTATATCAATTCCATGAAACCAGGATTGTGTCACCGCCTTTGACAATTCTGGAAACAACACAACAAGGAACCTGCAAACTAGGTAAATTATTCCTATCCAAACCGCCGATGCATTTGCTAGTAATATCTTGTTAAATTTCATTTTCATCACCCCCAATTTGCCACTTAAACTTCTCTTTGATACCACCAATACTATCTAAGTTTAAGACAATACTACCAACATTTCCTTTAAGCTTTTCAAAAGTAAGTTCTCCTTTCAAATGATGACCCCCGCTTCCTCCATTCCATTCAACCACATTGTAGTTATTTCCAAAATTGTCTTTAAGATTGGATATTTTCCTGAAATCGTAATCAAGATCAACTGAGTGGGTATCCAAAGAAAGCTCAAAAACGACAGGCGCACCCGAATATAATTGTAAGGGCAACACCTCTACTTCTACTTCACCCATTTGTTTTTTTTGAGAAGCATATTCGATTTCAGATACATCATTCTTTCGAGTGTTATTTGCAAGTATTACCACTCCCAGTAACACCGCAAATATCGCTATATATTTCATAAAGACTTAAGTTTTGGAATATCTTTTAACTTGAGAAACCATATATACTAATCCAGCAAAATTAAAGAGAAGCCCAACCCAGAAAAGTTGAACTTGATATTGAGAAATTAGGGTAACTACGCCAATTGTTCCGAGTACCGGTAAAACATTTACTAAATAATGGGCACAACAAGAAACCATCGCTACAGTTGAGCTCGTCCCTGATGTTGCGACTACTTTTGTTGACACATTTTTATCCATTGATCGAAGGTAACTATAAAGGCCGACTTGAATCCCAAATCCGATAGCAAGAGTAACTACAAAGTACCAAAACTTAGCAAATTGATCTTTTGTGAAATTCCAACCAGATACAAGAGAAACAAACACAAGATATACTATGAGCATTGAAAGTGTTGCTAAAACTGTCCTCCCAAAAAAAATTAAAGGTTTTTTCACCATTTGGGTATAACATTAGCTGTAATAGTACTCGTTAATTGAGGAAAATTGGGATTGTCGGTGTTTATGTAAATCGTCCTAGTCACCTCCCCCAAATCAGTTTCATCTTTGTGTACTGCAGGATCAAACGAAACTTTAATTTCAGTTGATTCATATGCTTTCAGATCTTTCTTTTCAACTTCAGCTTTTGTACATCCACAGGAAGTTGAAATACGAATAATTTTGACCGGTAATGGGGTGAAGTTGGTTAAAGTGAAAGAAGTTTTAGCAACTTCACCGTATATAACTTCTCTCAAATCCTGATTACTGGGAGTAATTGTTATTTCGACATTAGATTCCTTGTATGCGTCTATACCACCTTTTAAATTGTAAACATTAGTAAAGCCCAATTTAGCAATTTCTTCTGATGCTGCTTTGCTCATACTTCCGGACCTGCAATACACAAGGATGGTAGTAGACTTATCTTGTGGAAGTTTATTTATATTTTGATAAATCTCAGTGTAGGGTATAAATGTATCGGTTCTTGGAATATGGTCTTGTTCGGGTATATGTACATCTAGTAAAAAGTTTTTCTCATTTTTTGCAAGCTTTGAAAAAGATTCCGAATCAACCAGTTGAACTACACCGGAAACCTGACTTTCTTCGTCGCTTTGACCTGCTTTCTTTTTTGAATTAAAAACAAAAACACCTATCACTAAAAATAGGAGAGAGATAATAATTAATACCTTTTGGTTCATAACTTATTTAGTTTGTTCTAAAGTGATTGTCACCTGTTTTTCAAATTCAACTGGATCATTAGACAAAATCGATACTGTCCTTGTTACAGCCCCTACTAAATCTGGATGCACTCTGGGATCATAATAGATTCGCAAGATCGCCTTATCCCCAGGCGAAATTGAAATTTCCCAATCGGTTGGATTTTGTTGCCCATGACCCTCCATGCTAAATTTTGGTCCAACTTTACCTTCATAAATTATATTTGCTGATGTACAACCACAAGAAGAACTCAATTTGTTTATTATAAGATCACTTTTTCCAGAATTACCAAACTCGAAATCTGTTGTTACCACTCCTTGCTTTTGGTTTACCGTGCCCAAGTCACGACTTGTTTCTTTAATTTCAATCCTTGGTGCATCAGCTGGTGCTAAATCAGCCAACTTTTGTTTAAGTGCAAGCCTGTCTTCATCGTCGATTAATCTATCTAATCCAAACTCTCTTGTAGTGGCTAAAATTATCTCATCTTTTGTTTTTCCTAATTCAACCTGTTCATCGATATAATTGATCATTTGTTCCATTGCACCACAACAAGGTTTCTCTTTATTTAAAGGTTGACCACAACAGGGACAGGTAAACTTCGGATAAATTTCGCTTGCGTGTGCAGATTTTACCAGAGATACTTCAGAACCATCAGAAAAGGTGTTGACGTTTATAATCCCGGGGTGTATTTTGTTTATTGCAAAAAGTATAAGTATAGAAAGAGTAATAAATTGCCAAAACCGTGGAGAGTTAAGCACCGCAACCACCTCCGCCTGTCGCGGGTTTTGGAAGACTTTGAATTTTTAGTCTTGTATCTTTATAACCTTGGGCACTTGAATACTGGGATCCCAAAACAAGCTTTGGATCAACATTACTCCAGTCAACTCCTTGTTCTTTAAAGTATGTCGCAAGGTCAATATAAGTTTGAGGAAACCAAAATGAGTTGACTTTAAGAGCGACCTTATACATCTCATACTCGCTAGCCCCGTTTGCCGCCATCAACTCCAAGAGTCCAAGCATAGCCATACCATGATTACAGTCCGGGAAATGCGTTGAATTGCCGCAGCACGGCCTGAAAATCCCACGAGAAACACGATCGACAATCTCCTGTTCACCTGTCGTTAAAACCACATAGGAGTGTTTGCTATAATGATTCATAACTTCCCCACGCATAAGCGACCATCCACCAGTTGACGCATATTTACTCGGATCACCTCCGTATTTTTTGTCAACCATTTCTCCACTTTCAAGAATTTCGTTTTTATTAGCAAGGCCAAATGCCCAAAGCATGTTCAAAAGAAAATGACTATTGTCTTGGGTCATTACAATCTTCTTGTCCCAATTTCCCGAAAGAATATCTTCTTCATCATCTTTTAAACCATTAGCAAAAACACCCTTAAATTTGGCTTCGTCAATTACTCCGTCACCGACCATCCTCTCTCCCAAATCCCCCCAAGTTATGGGAAGCATAACTCCCTCTTGAGGCAAAACCTGTTTTTGAATATCTGACACGTCAGGCGCCACACTTTCTTTATTAATCTTTGCTGGTTCTTCCTTTAGTGCCAATAAACTTTGCAAATCAATCTTTGGTCGAATTTCAATAGCAAAAATTTGTCCAAAAATAACTACACCCAATAAAACAAAGACAGCAGCTCGCCAGAATTTAAGCATATTACTTGCCGAATTTTTATTTACGTCAGGACTTTCTTCATTCATATGTAGTAATTAATAAGAATAAACACGCCTATACTCGTCACCAAAAGTGACGAAAGACTAAATAGTACACCTTGGTACGGAAAAAGTCTTTTACCATTTTTCCGTCTTAAAAATTTGTTCAAGACGTCAACTAAATAAAATACAAACCCGCCTACAATAATTCCAAAAACTAACTTTGGAAGATTTAATATCAAACCATTGTGTTCGTTAATGAGGCCGAAACGGTAAAAAGAAAGTACTGTAAGAGCAATTATCAAAACATAAAGTAACTCTTTTTTTAAGACAAAATTTTTCGATTTTGTAAGGTTGTCTATCCAAAAACCAGTTGCCCCCAAGAACCCTCCCATCCAAACCCCAGTGATAGAATCGTCAATACCCAAAAGCCTGGATAAAGATAACCCCGCTCCAGCACCCGCCACACAAAGTGGGCAATGAGCAAACACTGAAGGTGCAAAAATAAATCTAAGCAAGCTCACAAAAACTAAATACGAAATAAACTTAATCATAAACTTATACTAGTTAATTACTTTTCCACTAAACTTAAGTTCTTTCACACCTTTGGGGTCTGAAAAAGTCAGTAAGACACTCCTATCAAAAGGCCCAACCCCTTGCGGGCCATGTGCTGCCGGATCAAATTGCATAATTACTTTTGCTTGTGTTTGGGGGGCAATTTCAATATTCACTGGAGGATTTTTATCACCGTGCCCCTCCATTCCAAAAAATTTTGTTTTTTTACCCTCTATCTCAAACGAGGCCTTAGTACACATGCAAGAAGTGGCTATTTTTTTAAGTTTCATTACCTTGTCGGTGTTGTTTTCCACTTCATATTCTTTTGTAACTATCCCTCTATTGATTGGCACATCGCCCAAATCGTAATATTCGGTTTTTGCAACTAACCCCAGCACATCTGAAAATTTTTCTGGCTCTCCCTTTTCCCTTCCCTGCACAAAAGCAAGACCAACAACCAAAAGAAAAGTAAAACCAATCATACCTAAAAATATTTTTACATCCTTGCCCATAATTATTACTTTCCGTTTTTACCAAAAAGGTCAATGATTTCTCCGATCAATTTTTCTTTATTCGATTTTGTGCCGTGAATATCCTCAAAAACGCAAGAGTGTAAATGGCCATGAAGGACTAACTCATCTACTTTTTTTAAAGCAGCCTGGACAGCCCTCGATTGATGGATGACGTCAGGACAATACGCTCCCTCTTCCACCATTTCTTTAACTTTTCTCAGATGGCCTTCCGCTCGGGCCAATCTCACAACTACCTGCTTCTTGACTTTCTTATCCATATTATCTATTCTATCCCTATCCCCCCCATGGGGATATAGTCAAATAATAACCAATAATATATTTTTGTCAAGACTGGAAATGAAAACTAATAATAAAGATTTAACAAGATTACTTAAAAAGGTAGAGGGTCTTACTAAAGACAAGAAACTTGATCTTTCTTCATCAGAAGATTTGTCTATCGGGATAATGAACCTAATATCTATTGAGGAACATCTTTTTTTTACATCTCAAAAAACCGGTAAGGAGGACTACCTTAATTTACTTAACGAAGTCCGTCTAATGCGAACCCAACTTTTAAGGGAAATAATAAAAGACTCTGAGGGAGAAGTTTGGTGTATAAGCAAACATTTACTTGCCGCTTCGATGAGGGTGATGGAAGTTGGAACAAAAGAGCTCAAAAAGGGAAATAAGGAAAAGGCCTGGGACTTGTTTGAAAAATCTTACAAACTATATTCCTTGTTTTGGGGA
>MGGH01000019.1 GCA_001792305.1 Candidatus Woesebacteria bacterium RIFCSPHIGHO2_01_FULL_39_23 | reverse complement strand
AACTGTGTCGGAGTGAATGAAACGTTGCCTGCTTTTTGATTCCTGCTTTTTTCAAAGCGTTTGAAAAAACCTTTTGCGCAGTTCTGGCAGATAATTTGCCACCTCGCTCGCTTTCAAAAACATGAGTTTCGCCTTTTTTGCCTGCAATAAGATTTTGGATATCTGTTTTTATCTTTGCAGGTATAATGGTAATTCTATCTTTCGTCCCTTTTGAGCTTTTTATGTGAATTGTCAATTCGTCTGAGTCAATATCCTTAGCTTTAAGGTTTACGATCTCGCTTACTCTCAATCCTGCTCCGTATGAAAGTGAGATGAGAATTTTGTGTTTGTTGTTTTTAATAGAGTTAATCAACAATGTAACCTCTTTTCGCGATAATACAATCGGAAGTTTTTTGTGCCTTTTGGCGTAGGGAAAAGAAAAGATGAAAGATTTTTTGTAAATTTTTGTGATAACCACTTTGAAAGCGGCATGATATTGATTGACAGTATATGATGAGTTACCTTTTTTTATGAGAATATCCAAAAATTTTTTAAACTCGTTTTCAGAAACAGCGTTCAGGGGCTTTTTAAAATGCGTGTAGATTTTTCTGACGCACAAGGTATATGCTTTAATTGTTTTTGGGCTATATCCTGAAACTCTTAAGTGTTCTTGCAGTCTTTCAATCAACATGATACTATTTTAGCATAAATATAATGTTTATACGAACAAATATTCGCATAAACACTAGTTAAGCGAAATAAAAATAGCTCTTTCCCACCCTTGATTTGAAGCACACACTTTATAAAGAATAGAAAACCTATCAATTTATTATGGCAGTTAAAACAACATTTTCAAAAGAGGATTTCAGTAAAATTCTTTCCAATTATGATCTAGGAGGAATTAAGAAATTCAGACCATTTAAACTTGGTGCTGTCCAAACAAATTTATTGCTCGAAACTGAAAAACATAAATTTGTTTTCAGATACTACGAAAGCAGACCTGAAAAGTATGCTTTGTTTGAAATAAATATTTTGCAATACCTCGCTAAACACTCTTATCCTTGTCCAGCACCAATAAGAAATATCCGTGGCGATTTTATTGGAAAATACAAAAATAAACCATTTGCTCTCTTTGAATTTATGGAGGGAGAACATAGAAATAAAGTAAATCCAAAACTGATTGCACAGGCGATTGGCAAACTCCATAAAATAACTATTGGATATAAGCCGAAATATTTTGAAGCTCGTGATACTTATGATCCAAAATCTTCTTTGAAAGCGGCAATTTCAAATTCAAAGAAAATCAAATCTAAATCTGAAGCAAAGAAAAGATTAGATTGGCTGAAAGCCGAATTGGAAAAATTGAAATTGCCTAAAAATCTTCCTAAAGGAGTTTGCCATTGCGATACACACCCTTCTAACTTTTTATACAAAAATGGGAAAGTAAGTTCAGTTTTGGATTTTGATGATGCAAGTTACATTTACTTGCTTTATGACATCGCAAATATGGTTTATTTTTGGGCATGGCCACATAAAAAAGAAATCATCTTTAACCAAGCAAAAGATCTTCTCAAAGAATACCAAAAATTTAGAAAATTAACTGAAATTGAGAAGAATCATTTATACG
This sequence comes from Candidatus Woesebacteria bacterium RIFCSPHIGHO2_01_FULL_39_23, assembly GCA_001792305.1. Classification (GTDB taxonomy): domain Bacteria; phylum Patescibacteriota; class Microgenomatia; order UBA8517; family UBA8517; genus 2-01-FULL-39-21. The sequence goes on along the minus strand of MGGH01000019.1, from coordinate 9,190 downwards.
ATCTTTTGAAAATGGTTATTTTTATGAGTATTGGTTGGTTTATCCACAATGACGATGATTTCTTTTGGGAGAAGAAAAAAGTAGAATTTCTTAATTCATTTGAGAGGAAAGAATTTTACAATAAGTTGTTTTAACGTGTGTGCTTTATTTATGTTCCCACCCAAGAGCTATTTTTACTCCTTCGGGGGACGCTGCGCTTTCGCTTCACTGCGTTACGCTCACCCTCGCTTAACAAGGATTATGAGGAAAATGCCTCAGCTCGGCATTTTCCCAAATTTGCTTCACTTCGTTCCGCAAACTTCTCATAATCCTGACGTTATATGAAATAGTGTCGCAAATTTATTTATAATCTATTAAAATAATTACTATGACAAAACAGATAATAAATATACAGGAAAAATTCAGCAGGTTCTCTGAGCAGTGGTCGCCTAAGATCATCGCTCAGATGAACGATTATCATTTTAAGCTAGCTCGCGTCGAAGGTGATTTTACATGGCACGGCCATAAAGACACCGATGAGGTATTTTTAATAATTGAAGGCGAACTTCGAATAGATTTCAGAGATGGAAATGTAACTTTGCATGAAGGAGAGTTGTTTGTTGTCCCTAAGGGTGTTGAACATAAACCATTCGCCGAAAAGGAATGTAAAATATTGCTCGTCGAACCTGCTGGCACAGTAAACACTGGTGATGTTGGAGGCGATCAAACCGCAAAAGATAATATTTGGATATAAGGAATTGCGACACTACATCACATAACACGGTATATCCGATTCGCGAGCTTAATAAAATTATTTATCGTTTTTAACTTATGAAACCAACGTACGAAGAATTAGCCCATCTTAACCCCAGACTAAAAAGTAAATCTAAAGAAGAAGTTGAATCTTTAGTAAAAACCATCATTGAACACGGCTATATATGGCGGTCAGATAGGAGTCTATTTTATAATCCTAAGTTTGAAGTCAGTGTTAGAACCGAAGGCCTTGATTTATTTACAGCCGAAAATTTCAAAGAATCACAAGAGACTATTCTTGACTCCGACAATATAAAAACTACGAAATCATTGCGGACAAACGCAAAACATCAATTACTAGTTAGCTCAATCCTTATTTTACTCTCAGTTTTTTCTTTCGTTTTAAGCAATTGGAAGTGGGGAACTCTATTTCTAATTATTATGATTGTATTCTGGATATATAAAAGTAAGCAAAGAAATAAAATTGAGCAGGAAAATACAAAAAACGATAAATAATTTTATTCTTAACGCTTGCTCATCCTAATTTTTGTTTCCATTGGTCGCAAAAACTACGGATATGCCGAAACGTTAAACGAAATGTATTTTACTATTTAGATTTTTCAGCCAGTTTTTTTGTAAATAAAAAAGTATGATATATTGAAGTTAATATGCAAACCAACGAACTAACTTCTGACTCGAATCAACAGACTTCTAGTCTACAGCCAACTAATACTCCGCCAGTAGCTGAAACATCGACTTCTCAGCAACCGACTAACAATAAAAAGTTGACTAAATGGTTAGTAATTGGCCTAGTTGCGTTATTAACTGGAACTACAGGTGTGTTTGCTTATAAATATTATGAGTTAAAACAACGGTTCTCCAAAGTTCAAATTACACAACCTGAGACACCAAGCTCTTCTACACCCCAAGCATCTCAATCTCCTACTACTGTATCGACTCCAACTCCAAAACCCACCAAAACAACAAGTCTTTCATATAATTTACCCAGTGGGTGGGAAACATTCCAAGATGCAGAGAGGCAATTTGAAATCGGATACGACCCAAAGGTATTCTTTGAGCCATCTCCTTATCCTTCCAGAATCGGTTTAAACTCTAAAAAGTGCTGCTTCAATTTTTCTATTAGAATTGAACCTTATGATGCCGGCTCTCCACATAAATTTATTGACACGAATACCCAAGGGATAGAATATTTACCCGACACTTATGAGAAGAACTATATAATAAACGGGAAATCAGGTCTTGTTATTTACAATGTAGAGTATTCATCCACTATTATTGTTGGTATGCTTGATATTGACGGCACCAGAGCTTTTCTAATTAGTTCAACGGGTGGCAATGATAGCTCAATTGAAGAAATACTAGCCTCTATCAAAGTCCTCTAATAACCCTTTTTTGAGTTCAGAGAAAACTTACAATCTAGTCCTCTCAACCTTTAAGTTCACAAAATAGAGAAATAAAAAACTGGCTGAAAAAGAAATTAAGGATAAATATACTCCTCGTTCCTGTTAGTCACTCGGCCACGTTGCACTCTCGGACTTCGTCCTCGCATAGTATAACATAGTGTATGCAGTTCACTCAGCTTGCAGTGTTATTCACCCAAATTTGCCTTTTGGAGTAGCCTTAAGCTTGCCCTATTTTTTATTTCTTAGTAGAATAAAGGCATGGATTTAAAAAAGGTCTTGAGCCGTTTTCCTGAGCTTGCAAAAAAGGACATTAAGGCGGTCTTGTCTTATGCTTCAGAGAGAGAACATTCTTTAACTACAGCAAGCCATGAAGTGGTCCCCAATGGTCGATGAGTTGAATTCGAACAGTGTTCAGACCAACCAGGAACAGATCAGATACTCGGAATCGTTAGGCGACATGCTATTTGTAAGCAGTGAAGTATTAGGAGAAGTATTAGGAAAGGTGTTATGAAGAACGTTATAAAAAAAATTATTCCTAGGCGGATCATACGAACAGTGCAGTATATTATTTACCTTCAAAAGGATATCATCGATTTGCTGTTAGGTCGGAGAGATCTGTTAATTCCTCCTACGAGGTTGATGTTTGATGGGCCACGAGATATCTTAATTTTTAAGAAAAACGGAGAAGAGTTTTTTCGTTATTATAGAGAGCTTTGTGGGTTAAAACCAAATGAAAAAATCTTGGATGTTGGATGCGGCATTGGTCGAAAGACAGTTCCGCTGACTAAATATTTAGATAGAAACGGCAGGTATGAGGGATTTGATATAGTTAAACTGGGGATTGATTGGTGCAGAAAGAGGATATCAACAAGATATCCAAATTTTCATTTTCAGTTAGCTGACGTGTTCAATAAGTGCTACAATCCAAAGGGAAAATATAAAGCATCAGAATATAGGTTTCCATTCGAAAATGAATCCTTTGATTTTGTGGTCTTAGGATCCGTATTTACTCATATGTTACCTGAAGACATAGAAAAATACTTTTCTGAAATTGCACGTGTACTAAAGACAGGTGGAAGATGCTTAATTTCTTTTTTCATATTAAACAAGGAATCATTAGAACTTGTTAATGCAAACAAAAGCACGTTAGATTTTAAGTACGAGATGGGAAAATATCGTACAATAAATGCTAATATGTCCGAAGATGCGGTTTGTTATGATGAATCATTCATTTTATGTCTTTATGAGAAACACGGACTAAAAATCAACGAACCGATTCATTATGGATCTTGGTGTGAAAGGAGAAACTTCTTAAGCTATCAAGATATTATTATTGCAACGAAAGTATGAAATGTGTTTATAACACTTCGCTTAACAGAGCGTATCTGGCTATGTGCCTTCGATGCTCCGCCCAAATTCCTCGCTCCGCTTGGAACTTCAGATATGCTCAGCTGTTAGGCGAAATTTTTAAGATATCCAGCCAAATTTAACATGAAAGAGAAAAATATTTCGGCAACAATTCAATGCTTTGTTAAGAAAGGAAACAAGTATTTAATGTTGCACAGAAGTCAGAATAAAAAAATATTACCAAATATTTGGGTTGCACCCGGTGGACATAAATTATTCAGAGAGACTATTTTCGAATGTGCCAAGCGTGAGGTTAAAGAAGAAACGGGTTTAGAAATAAAAGATATAAAGATCAAGGCTATTGGAATAGGATACTCGCCAGCTTTTGATGGAAATCGAGAATTCTGTAACTACATATTGATGGCGAATTATAAAAATGGTGCATTATTAGGAAATCCAGAGGACGGAAAATTTGTTTGGTTAACACTGAGTCAAATTCGCAATACCAAAGGTTTATTCTCTGAGGTTAAAGAATTGTTACCTCATATTTTTAATAATAATTCAAAAGTAGTTTCTTACAAAGCTGTTTTCAGTAGAAATGACCCAAATTTGTTAATTGAGTTCACAGTTGAAAACAAATAATTCTGGAGATTTTAACCAACTCTTTATTGCTGTGCTTGATGTTTTAATAATTTATCTACTTATTACATTTATTGCTCATCGGGCTGTAAGCAATAAAAAATAAGCGGTGACATCTACGGAGTTCTGGGAGAGCGAAATGGGTTTGCAGTGGTATACTTAGCTTATGTACGTCGGAATTGATGTTGGTGGGACTAACGTAAAAATAGCTTCATTTACCGATATAGTTAACCCAGAGCTTCTGGAATTCAAGAAATTTGACATAAATAACGATTATAAACTTGACATAAAAAATATACTTCACTCTATAGAAAAAATTGCGACCGAAGACTTGAAAGGAGTTGGGATTGGGGTGCCTGGGACTCTAACTGAAGCAAAAAGGGAGATTTTAATTTGCCCTAATCTTATGGACTGGAATGGAAAAAAGATAACTAGCGACTTGGAAAGTGTATTAGGGTGCCGTGTACGAGCAGAGAACGACACAACCTTAGCTTCGTTAGGTGAAGCAGAGTATGGAATAGGCAAAGACCAGGACTTTATTTTTTTAATTTGGGGAACTGGAGTGGGAGGAGCTGAAATTAAGCATCTTAATAATAAACTCTACGTTTTTTCATTTGAACCGGGGCACCAATATGTAAAGGGAGAAGAGGAATTAGAGTATTTGGTTGGCGGAGCTGGCATATATAGAAGGTTTGGTAAAAGCCCCGCTGACCTTACTGAACCCGAGTGGAGCGAGATTCTTCCAGTACTTTCAGTGGGTGTCGTAAATATGCTTTTAATTAGACCCACAAAACTTATTATTTTCGGCGGCGGAATCGCTTTAAATAAACCAGAAAAAGTCGACAGGTTACATGCAATGCTTAAAGACAAACTTAAAATGTTCCCTGTTCCAAAATTTAAAATATCGCGCCTTGGGGAAAAAGCTGCTCTTTTTGGTAGCCTTACTCTTTTTGGATAGTGAAATTAGTCGGTATTTTTTGTTAATCTATAAGGTATGCAGAAAATTGTAATTATTATGCCCGCTTGGAATGAAGCAGATAATATAAGCCAAATGATTGAAGAACTTGTGGACCGCGAGTTTCCAAAAATAGAGGCAAATATGTACCTTTTAGTTGTAGACAACCATTCTAAAGATCAGGAATTTGAAATAGTTAAGAAAGCTTCGGAAACCAGAAAAAACGTGCAAATTATCCAACAAGGTGATAAGTCTGGGCTGGGCTGGGCTTATATAAGTGGCTTCAAATATGCTATGGAAAAATTAAATGCCGATGCTGTGATGGAAATGGATGCTGACTTCCAGCACCCCCCTAGGTTTGTTAAGCCTATGGTCGAAGCATATTTAAAGGGAGCTAGTTATGTGATAGGCTCGCGCTATATAAAAGGTGGGTCCGTGCCTCAAGAGTGGGCGTTTTTCCGAAAAGCTGTTAGTTTTTTTGGCAATTTATTCATAAGAATTGTGTTGGTTAAGCCAAAAATCCATGATCTGACTACAGGTTTTCGTTTAACGAAAGTGAAAGGTGTCCTGGACAAGATAGATTTAGATAATTTAATGGAACCAGGAAGATTTGCCCATAAGGTTGATCTTTTATACCAATGTATTAAAAACGCGAAAAAAGTTGTTGAAGTTCCCTTGGAGTTTGCGCCGCGAGTGAAAGAAAAATCAAAGTTTAATACAAAAGAAATGGTTGCCACTTTTAAAGTTGCGATAATTTTAGGGCTAAAAGATAAACAAAGGTTTATTAAGTTTGCTTTTGTTGGCTTTGCCGGTTTTATTGTCAATTTTGTGTTTTTGAGAGTTTTCAGGAGTTTGGGATTCGCGGAAGTTTTAGCTTGGGCTTTTTCTACAGAGTTTGCAATAACCAATAACTATGCTTTAAACAATATCTGGACTTTTCGCGAAGCCAAAATTGGAGGCTTTAAAAAGACAGCAGTTAAATTTCTACAGTTTAACGCGACTTCTGCTGGAGCTTTGGTTATTCAGTCAGTGTTTGGTCCCTTGGGGGTCGCACTCTTCGGCACGAAATATGACTTTTTGGTATTAGCCTTTGTTGTAGGGTTTATGGTTTTGCCGTATAACTACTTTATGTATAATGCCGTGATTTGGAAAACATGGAAACTTCCATTTATCGATAAACTCCAGAAAAAGTAATTTTGGTATGAGTCCACAAGAATTCGAATTAAGCAGACGGGGGGAAAAAGTCCTTGAGATTTTAGCAGCATATCCTGACCCAATTGACAGGGCAATTGCTTTGTATTTAATGTTGGGATCTAGTGAGAGAGTCGCAAGTCAATATAAGAGACAATTGAATGGGTTATCGACATTTGGAATAAATAATTTATTAGATTGTAAAGGGATTGTCCGCCAGCCTAGATCATTAAGCCATAGAAGAATTGCTGACTCGATAGATATTGTTTCTGGTATTGCATCAGGTAATCAAACTATAGCTAGTTTTTTAGCCCAATTTGATTTGACCGAACGACCTCGTATTGATTCGTTTTTGAGAAACGTTTATAGAAGGATGCTTGTGCCAGGGAGCAGACTGCATGCTACAACCTTAAGAATCTTTCCCGAAGATGATCCTGATGTTTTTTTAGTAGGAAGAGATTTTTCTCCACCTAAGATTCCAGGTTTAAGAAAAATTGGCGACTTTACTCCACCCGCCGTTTTTACCGATCCCAGACTGAGTTCCAGGGAGCGAATTGCCTGCGTTTTACAAAGGGAAGTTTTCTCTCACTTTGCAATAAAAGGAGAGCTTTCCGCCCAAGGCCCTTTAATTCGCGAGCTGGTTCCAGATGAAAATGGAGAACCATTACTGGTTCATGGTATTGCCGATGTTCATGTTGAAATTTTTGATCTTAAGTTACCAAGAAGAGTTGTAGATTCAGGTCAACTTAATTCAGTCTATCTTGAGCAGTTTAAATTTATGAGTGAGGGAGAGATTCTGGCTGAATATAAGCGGTTTCGTCCCGGAGTTGTTGATGTGATCAAGCTTTTAAGAGAAAGAAAAACGTTTATGGGACTTAATGTTTTTGCCGAGTCCGAAATAAACTTGGCTTTTCTAAAAATAGCTTCAAGCGCTTACCCTTTACCATTAAGTTAGGTAAAGAAATTAAAGTAGTGGTGACCAGTTAGGGATAGGCATTACATTTTGGGAAATGAATCCTAAGCTAAAAAGGTAAATAGGTACTATTAAAAATAACAAAACAATTCTGAATTCTTTCGAAATCAAAAACTTTCTGAATGATATGAGAATAAACGGCACAACAGGCAGGGCATAGCGGATTAAATCCCTGTGTGATACGAAAATCAAAGATGACAAAAATACTGCGGCAAATGTTCCTAACACCAAGTCTCTCTCTTTAATTAAATAAATTACACCCAAAAGGCAAAACGCATATATGAAAATGATTTCTTCGAGCCAAAAAGTCCCAACCCAGGGAGATGCGTAGTTAAAGATCTGAAAAGGCGGAAAGAACAAGTGAATATTATCACCCGATTTAAAATACACAGCGAAGTCACCAAAAGTAACTTTATATAAATAAAAAACCGAAAGCAAAGCTCCTGGGATCAAAAAAATCGGTAAAACTTTTAGCGATAATTTATATTTAAAGTTTTGGTTAACTGTGGATAACTTCTGAAGGAGTTCTATTCCCCAAACTATCAAGAAGGCGACAAAAAGTAAGATGCCGGGTGACTTGGTCAACTGAGACCCGGCGCCAAAAATACCCGAAAGCAAATACTTTTTATTTTTAAAATAATATACAGAGGCTAGAATAAATGCGACAAATAATGGTTCCGGAGATCCGACTGACCTGACAATTAGCCATCGAGCAGGAAAGATTGAAAAAATTGTGGTTAGTATCAGTGACTTTTTCTCGTCAAGGTAAAGGTGTGCAAGTTTGAAAAAAAAGTAATGAGCTAAAAACGCCGATATAATTGTAATTAAAAGCATAGCATAGGGTGCATACATGAAATTTGAAACCAGACGTATGAGAAGCGGGAAGAGTGGGAAATGAGCTGAATAATACTCAATCGGCAAAGGGAAAGAAAAGTTTTCTTTAATGGTACTTGGTGAATAAAGCGTTTTTGCGACTACAATGTAGAGAGGACCATCGTAATTTGAGACAACCGTTTGCAAACCGTTATTTCTCAAAGGGATTCCCAAGAAGTTTTCCAGCCTAAGTAAAAACGGTAACCAGACCAACAAGGTAGGTACAAGGGTAATTAATAATATGGTTAATATTTTTTTGATATACTTACGATGATATCATATGCGTGAACACTTAATCGACTCCTTGTCTGTGTTTTTTCCAGCCTACAACGAAGAAAGAAATCTTAAAGAAACTGTGGAAATGGCCATTAAAGTGGTTAAAAATATTGCCGTGAATTGGGAAGTAATTATCGTGAACGACGGATCAAATGATAAGACTAAAGACATAGCACAAGAGCTTAAAAATGAAGAAGGAAGAATAAAGATAGTTACGCATAAGAAAAATAAAGGTTATGGCGAAGCTTTAAAATCAGGCTTTTATAACTCAAAGTACGCCTGGATAGCAACAACAGACGCAGACGGACAGTTTGATTTTTCGGAAATAATAAAACTGATTGATAAAGCTAAAAAGGGTTACGATGTCGTGATCGGCTTTCGGATAAATAGACAAGACTCACTAATCCGCAAAATTAATGGCTTAGGATGGACGTGGCTTTCCAATTTGCTACTGGGAATAAATGTGCATGATGTCGATTGCTCCTTCAAGTTGGTAAAAAAAGAAGTTATAGATAAGATTTCTCATCTTGAGTCAACGCGCGGGGGAATGATTTCTCCGGAGTTACTTGCAAAGGCAAAAAAAAGCGGTTTTAAAATAGCAGAGGTGGGAGTGCATCATTATCCCCGAATTCACGGTAGCCAAACAGGAGCAAATATAAATGTAATAATTAAAAGTTTTGTGGATCTGATTAAATTATGGCAAAAACTAAAATAATGATTGGTGAAAAGATTCTAAAGAAACTAAAAATATCCAAAAAGGAGCTTGTTTTATTAATATTT
>MGGH01000018.1 GCA_001792305.1 Candidatus Woesebacteria bacterium RIFCSPHIGHO2_01_FULL_39_23 | reverse complement strand
TGCTGGGTTTATGACGTAAATGGTAAACCAGATTTTGAGGCAATATATGTAGCAGAAGGTAACGGATCGTACGAGGTCACATTAACAGCTCAAACAATAAATGGTCAACAAATGCAAAAGACTACGTTCACCGTCGGAGATCAGGCATATTTTGATATAGAACGGGATACTGCGACACGTATTTATCCAGTAAAACCGTATACGGTGGAAATCAAAATTAAAGCCAATCAAAACTTTCAGGGCAAAGTTGAGGAAGCCGTGCCGGAAAACTTTATCCTTAAGTTTGGAGGCAACAGTCAAACTAAAATGTTTGATCAGGCTCAGAATGTTGATGGGGAGAAAAAATTAACATGGAACTTACAGTTTAAAAAAGATGACGCAGTTACTTTAGCCTATCAGTATGATTCGCCTGACAAGTCACCGGATTATTACGAACTGGGACCGCTGAAATTTATTGATGAGCAGAGAAACGTTGTTTATCAAGAGACCCGTGCCTGGCAACTGGCGATTGATGCTACACGTACATGGGACGGCGGCGGCGGAGCTGATCCCAACTGGTCAACACCAGCCAATTGGTCCGACGATACTGTTCCAGTAAGCGGTGATGATGTGGTTTTTGATAATACATCCACAAATAACTCAACCTGGGATTCCTCTGGACCGTCTACAATACAATCTTTAACACATAATTCTACTTATTCCGGAATCTTTACACTGGGAAGAGATGTAACAATACAGGGCGGAATTTGGTCATACGCGACTTCCGGCGGCACTTTTTCTCATGGAAACCATAAGATTACATTTACAGGAGGAAGCTCAAGTGTTACGTCCGGCAGTCGAAGTTATTATGATATCGAGATTAATAAAAACGCCGCCTCTGATCTTACTATAACTTCCGACGTTTCCGTTGGTCACAATCTAATCTTGACGGGTAGTAGCACGACTCAATTATTAGGAACAAATTTAGCATTTGCTGTTTCCGGCGATATAAACGTAACGAATTTGAATGGCGGAACAGCAATAATAAGAATAAATGGTACAGGCACTCAAACATTAACAGGCAGTGGAGTAGAGGGCCAAGGCATACTGCCTGCAGTTACTATCAACAAAAGTAGCGGTACTTTAAACCTTGCCAGTATTATAACCGTCGCTAATGCCTGGACTTATACTGCTGGTTCTTTAAGCGTTACGGGTTCAACCGTGGCTTTCTATGATAGCAATGGCTCCGGATATGCTATCAATGGTACTCATACCTTAAATAACGTTACGTTCAGCAATACTAATACCTATGTAACGGGTTTTACGTTTGGAACTTCGACCACGTTGACAGTAAACGGGACGCTCGCAATAAAAGGATCCACTTTTATACGTCTCGGAGGATCATCGAGTTTCATTGATACGAAGGGAGATATTACTGTAACCAACACAGCAACAATCCCGACTGGCGCAGACCAGGGAAGCGGAGGGGTCATTATTAGAATCAACGGCACCGGAAACCAAGCATTTACCGGAAGCGGTACCGACTGCCAAGGGACCCTCCCACCAGTTACCATCAATAAAGCCAGTGGAAATTTAACTCTTTCCAGCGTGATTTCGATGGCATCGACTTGGACGTTTACCTCCATGGGAACTGGCTCTTTGATAACCACCGGTTCAACTGTAGCCTTCTGTGATAATAATGGAAGCGGAGTTTCTATCTCCGGCAGCCATACGTTAAATAACGTAACTTTTGCCAATAATAAAACTTTTGTTGGCGGTTTTAGCATAGGTGCCAGTACAACTTTAACAGTCTCCGGAACGCTAGCTGTTAAAGGAACACAGTATTTTAGATTAGGCGGATCGACCGGATCCTATATCGATGCGCAAGGAGACATTACAGTTACAAACACAGCTACTATTCCTGCCGGCCAAACACAAGGTAGCGCAGCGGTTATAAGAATAAATGGCACCGGAAATCAAACTTTTACCGGTAGTGGAACAGACTGTGGTGGACCGCTTCCGCCGGTGACTATCAATAAAGCTACCAGTGGAGATTTAACCTTATCCAGTGTTATATCAGTAGCCGGCGTGTGGACTTATACAACTGTTGCCGGAAGTTTTACATCAACCGGCTCAACCGTGGCTTTTTGTGACAATAATGGAGCAGGATATAATATTGCTGGCTCCCATTCTCTAAATAACGTTACTTTCAGTAATAATAATACCTATGTTGCCGGCGGTTTTAGTCTCAGTAATAATAATACTTTAACCGTTAATGGAACATTGAGCATTATCGGCAGCAATTATGTTCGTGTTGCTAATGCTGGTGGAACGGGGAATTTCGCAGCTAAAGGTAATATTACGGTTACCAATACAGCCACAATTCCGGCCGGCCAGACCGCGAGCTCCGCGATTGTAAATATTGATGGAACTACCGATCAGGTATTCACAGGAAGCGGAATAGAAGGACAGGGAGTGCTTGGACCGGTAACTATCAATAAAGCCAGCGGCGACCTCACCCTTTCTAGCGTTATTTCTGTAGGAAGCAATTGGACCTTTACGTCAATGGGAACAGGGTCTTTGATTACAACCGGTTCAACAGTTTTTTTTGGCGACACTAACGGAGGCGGATATAATATTGCCGGTACCCATTCTCTAAATAACGTTACTTTTAGCAATGTCAATACCTATACGAGCGGGCATACTATAACCAGTGGAACTATGCTGACGGTCAATGGGACACTAGCAGTAAAAGGATCGCAGTATGTGAGAATAGGTGGAAGTGGAGGAATTAGTGCTAAAGGTGATATTACGGTTACTAACACGGCGACAATTCCGGCAGGACAGACTGCAAGTGTTATAACTATTACCATCAACGGTACTACCGATCAGACTTTAACCGGTAGCGGGACAGAAGGACAGGGGGTGCTTGGACCGGTAACTATCAACAAAGCTAGCGGCAACTTGACGCTTTCTTCTGTTATCACGGTTGGTGGTAGTCCATGGACATTTACATCAGTGGGAAGCGGAACTCTTATCACGACCGGTTCAACCGTAGCTTTCTATGATGGCGGTTATTCATCAAAAACCATAAGTGGCACACATACATTAAATAATGTCACTTTTTACAATAATTATGGATCTTCGGTTCCTTTTACGGTTTCCAATACACTTACTATTTCTGGAACAATGGCGATCAAAGGCGCCTATGCACTTAGATTAGGAACCGGAACAATTAACGCTCAAGGAGACATTACAATTACCAATACCGGTTCGGACACAACCAATGGGGGAGGAGGGGCCTCATTAAATATAAACGGCACCGAATCCCAAACTCTAACCGGAAGCGGAACAGCGGCGCAGGGAATCCTTCCCAATACTACCGTAAATAAATCAAACGGTAGCACTTTAAATCTTGCCAGCATCATTAGTTTAGGTGGTAGTTGGACCTGGACAGCCGGGACCTTGAGTGCTGGGACGTCAACCATGGTTCTTTATGGATTAAATGGGACAACCCTTAATCCTAGCAGTGTCACATATAATAATTTTACGCTGGCAAATACAGGCGCCACGACTTATACGTTATCGAGTGCGCTGACCATTTCTGGAACTTTGACCAAAGAGGGAAATATCTCAAGTATCTTTGGCACTTCCGGAACTAATTATGCAGTGACGGCAGGAAATATCTTTATAACCGCGGGAACTTTTAATGCCAATGGTTCGACTATTACAGTTTCCGGAAATTTTACTAATAGCGCTACTTTTACAAAAAACACCTCAACCATTGTCTTTAACGGCGCAGGATCTTCAACTGTCGAACCTGGAAGCTCGGATTTTAATAATTTTACCGTCAGCACAGCTTCAAAATCAATGCTGTTTGGCATTACCAATACAACAACCATCACAGGTACTTTGACCCTGAATGGAGGAGCCTGCAGCACGCTGGTGAGCTTAAACTCTACAGATGGCAGCAGCCAATTTACAATTAACGCAACCGGAACTAAAAGTGTCAGCTATGTCAGGGTTGCCAATTCAAATGCCACCACGGCAATTACCGCCACAAATACTCTAAATGACGGAAACAATACCAACTGGACAATTACTACAGACAGCTGTCCCGGATCAACCTCATCCAGTGCTACGGGTTATTCTTTCCAGAGAAAAACTTGGTATGACGGAACGCAACTTTGGCGGGCATTTCACGATGGAACTCAAATCGTTTTTTATTACTCGACAGATTGGGGTACCAACTGGACACAAAACTCTTCAGCTACACTTGCTATTTCTACCAATGATTTTTCGATCGAGGCTGATTCATCAAATGCATTTATTTTTTACTACAATCCTTCAACTTATAGCATACATGCAAGAACAGCTTCTTCTTATCCGGGGACAGCCTTCTCATGGGGAAGTGCTACATCGGTATTTGGAGGATCGGTGGGTGCGCCATGTACTTATCCGGCAATAATCAGAGACTCAAGCGGATATTTTTTTGCGACAGGTGTTTGTTTGAGTGGTTCAACTTATTATTTCAATGTAAAAAAATCAACTAATGTTAATGATACTTCAGCTTGGCTGGGTTCTACGGTTTTAGACTCATCTGCAAACTCCAATAAATACGGAACAATAGTTTCTTTGGGCTCGGGGAATATGTATGCGGTTTGGATTGATAACACAACAATCGAAGGTAAAAAGTACAACGGGACCTCGTGGGATGGTAGCCCGACCTCTATTGCTACCAGTGGTACAGGTTTAAATAACAATATGTCAATGGTAGCTGATTCTTCAGGATATGCTCATCTTTTATATATCGACTCTAACGACTATGCCGTTTATCAGGAATATACTACTTCATGGCAAACAGCCGTGAATCTTGATACTAATGCGGGCAATGACTATGCCACAATTTCTATTGATACTGCCAATAATGATCTATATGCTTTGTGGATAAGATCAAACACAATTTATTATAAAAAAGGCGTCTCTCCTTATGCATCGGGTAACTGGGATACCAGTGCTACCTCTTTTTACAGCACAGGTACTAATACATACGTCACCTCAAATTACTCGGGTGACGGGATGATCTTTGCCGAGTGGACAACGGGGACGGGATCACCCTATACGGTAAATTGGAAATACGCAATCATCCCGGAAAAAATTTGGATGTTGTTAGGTTTGGGGTTGGTAGTCCCAGGGTTTATTAAAAGATGGAAGAGGAGAAAGGTTTATTAGATGGATCAGAAAAGAACATTTAAAATTGTGATTTTAGGACTGACAATGCTCCTAGTTACCCTGCCATTTGTAACTACGTTTAATTCAGTATTGACAGAGTTAGTCAATAGAATTGGATTTTACAGAACAATTCAAGACACTATTGTTCCCCTTGAGTCCAGATTTGTAGTTTTTATCGTTCGCTTATTCGGAGTTCCCGCATATCTTGCAAATAGAGGAGAGACAGCGTCTTTTTACTTACTGAAAGGAAAGGAGTATTTTCCGGTTCAGTTACAATGGAATTGTTTGGGTTGGCAGTCTTTGCTTCTTCTGGGAATATCACTATTTGTTGGATTACAAGGGAATTTCAGCCGCTCTTCAATGATACAATGTATCTTATTTGGGTTAATAGGTACCGTTTTAATCAACATTTTCAGAATGGTTTTTATTACTGTCGGCATTTACTATGTGGATGCGGTTTTTGCGTCTCTTTTGCACGATTATTTTGCCGCCTTTGTAACCGTCATCTGGCTAATGTTTTTCTGGTGGTTTTCGTACAGTTTTGTCTTAGAGCAAGGCTCTAACCCTGAAGTCAGGAAATAAGGCTTTTATTAGATTAACATCATTACCTTGGGCTACGCGGATAGCTTCGAGGATGAACTTTATTCCAGCAAGATTTATTTTGCGCTCTTGGCTTAGGTATTTCAGAAATTGTATATCGTCTAAGTCTTTGCCTGTAAACATCCTTCTTTTGGTTGCTGTTCTGTGCGGAGATATAAGCTGTACCTTCTCATAAGCCATCAGAGTTCTTGGGTGAAGGCCCAAAAGCCGAGCAGTGACAGAAATTGTCAGAATCGGTTGCTCTTTATTCATAGTTTCATGCTAAACGAATATAACTATTATGTCAATAAGAAAGTTATTGAGACACGATTCAAATTGGCATTTTTTGAACTTTAGGTTCACAGGTTAACATATATATTGATAATGTAATATATTATCTTACTATGCGTATATAAATAAACAAACAAAGCGAATATTAGTTGATATTCATTATTAACTAATTGTCAATAATGTTATGAGTAATTCTTAGTAAAATAAGACATTAATCTGTTCATATACTATCAAAAAACTGTCTTGATTAAGCATGGTTTAGTTTGACATTCCTCATTAAAGAATTGTATGTACTAGAATGTAAAGACCTCTAGTTTTACCATTGACGTTTGTTTAGGGGGCTATTTTTGAGTAAAGTAAGTTTTTACTAAAAATAAAAATAGAAAAATAATGTAAGTAAATAAAGCTAAATTATTGGGTAATATATTATATCAATACAGCTAAACTACTAAACTTAAGTCATTTGCTTCTGATGAGATAAACGACTAATCTATTATCCTATATTATCGAGTTGATATCAGAAGTTTAATAAGAGTATTTTTTTGGGGCTTTAGTTCGTGTAGACACTGTTTATTTAGCCTCTGATTCTTCTAATATTTAAATTTTTCGCTTAAAGACAATTAATTAAGCCAATTTAGACTGGCAAGCGCCTTAGAATTGAAATGATAGTGTTTTGAAGCTAAATATTTGAGCTTTTGTGAGTACAAAAAACTTTAATGTATACCAAGACTAATTACCCATTGACGCCTATTCCCGTTATTGTTTACACTTTTTATGAAAGAGTATGTCTTCTCGCCTGCCCAGTTCAGAGAAGCTTAGGCTTATTTTTCGCGTTAAATCTGGCGAACCTATCGCCAGGCTTTGTCGTGAGGTGGGTATATCCCGGACAATTTTCTATCGCTGGCTTAAAACTTATCAAAGCACCGGACCACGAGGTAAGAAACTTGCTTTAATTTCTAAAAATCCAAAAGGAAAGCTTCATTGGAGAGCCTTGTCTGGTAGAGTAGAGTGGAATTTATTAAATATAGTATCAAAAAATCCTGGCTTTACTTGTAAACAGTATGCAGAAGTCTTGTCGAAGAGATTTAAAAAACCAGTAAGTGCCCACGGCATTTGGAATATCTTGCGAAGTCATGATTTAACCATTCCAAGAGAAAGAACTAATTGGGTAGAAGAGCGTTCGGGTAGGGCGTTTTTAGAACTGTCTTCAAAAAGCCGTAATGATTTTATCAAAGCAGTAGTTGAACAGGGCCGACCAGTTACAGTCGTCTGTCGTGAGTTTGGTATCTCACGCCCGACTTTCTATAAATGGTATTCATTATATAAGTCGGGTAACGAAAGTCTTGCAACCAGAAGACCCCAGGGAGATGGCCACTGGCGCTTTGTCCCGGGTGTGTCCGATTTAGTACTGTCGCTAGTTAAAAATCATCCTGAGTATAGCGCTTCAAAAATCGCTTACGAAGTAGCACACATGCAATCAGGAAAACTTTCACTTGGGACACACGGAGTATACAATATCCTTAAGAAACATAATCTCTCAAAGTTTCAAGAGCGTTTGGCTTTTGCCACACCCAAGAAGAGTCTCACTCCAATTCAGGTATTTACCGATCTTTTGAATCGTATCAAGTCAATCTGGGAAACCTTCACTCCCTCAGTTGCTCCAGCACCACCTCCTACGTTTAAGCAACTTGTTAAGCCTTTCTTTACTTCTTTTGTCACTTCTGGGTTATTTTCTTTAGGGCTCATTTCTTGGTTTGGTATTATTCTTTCCGCAGGTTCGCTGTCTTCTTCCCTAGGGTTAATATTTGCGACATTTGCTTTGATTCTTGGTACATTCTTCCTTCTTTACTCATTTAAGTACTATATAACTTTAGCTATAGTGCTTTCTTTCTCACAACAGACAACAGACGACAAACAACAGACAACAAGGGGAAATATCCTCTCTTGGTTACTTGGTTCTTTTGATAAATCAGGTTTTGGACCCAAGAAAGTTAACCCTGTGGGTCTAACTCCCGACCTAACCCACATCAGACTAGATAGATACCCATTCATCTCAGTCCATATTCCTTTCTACAATGAGAAGAAGGTCGTTGAAAGAAGTATCCAAGCTGCTGTTAACTTCCAGTATGAAGGAGAGTATGAAGTAATCCTCTGTGATGATTCAACTGATGAGACAACAGAGATAATCAGAGATTATCTCAATAAATCAGTAACGTCAGTAAAGTCAATAATTCAGACAAAAGGCGAAGGATACACACTGACTACTGCTGAGGTTAGACCTGGGGTTGTAGTTAAACATCTTCACCGTACCTCCCGTTCAGGTTTCAAAGGAGGAGCCCTAGAGTTAGCAAGAAAGCTATCTGACCCAGCAACTGAGTTTGTAAGTATCTTTGACGCTGACTTTGTACCCTATCCTGATACCTTGACACTATTCCTTAAGTATTTCAAAGCCTCCACTGGTAATAATTCAGTAAATCAATCATTCAGTAATTCAGTAAAGGAAAGTAACATTGCAGCAGTACAAGGTTACCAATGGCATGTCTTAAATAAATCAGAGAATTGGATCACAAGGGGAGTAAGATCTGAATACTCAGGAAGTTATGTTATTGAAAGAAGCGGAACAGAGCTTTATGGAGGATTAAAACAGATATCAGGAAGTGTATATTTAATCCGTAAAGATGTACTAGACAAGGTAGGTTGGGGAACCTCAATTACAGAAGACTTTGAGTTAACCCTAAAGCTCTACGCTTTAGGTTACAAAGTAGTCTACACACCCTACATCCAAGCACCAAGTGAATGTGTATCCACAATCAAGAGATTAGTCAGGCAAAGGATGCGCTGGAGTGAAGGACACAGTTTCAACATCAGACGCATGTTTCTACCCCTTCTTAGAAGTAAGAACTTAACTACTCCTGAGAAACTAGAATTCCTATATCTATCCCCCTACTATCTCCAAGCCTTCTTCTTCCTTATTGGAACAGTCAGTTGGTTTATATCAGAAACACTATTTCCTGCCCGTCTTCCTTTCTGGACAAGTCTTTGGGGATGGAGTTTAGTCCTCACCAACATGCTCTCCCTTCCCTTGATGAACTCTGTAGGAATGTTTCTTGAGGAATCAGAACACAAAGATTATCAAGGAATACTCTCCTT
>MGGH01000017.1 GCA_001792305.1 Candidatus Woesebacteria bacterium RIFCSPHIGHO2_01_FULL_39_23 | reverse complement strand
CAGAAAGATAGTATCCAAGATATCGTAAGAACATTTGAGACATTTGAAAATTTCGGTGTAAAGAATTCTTATTATGAGCTTAATATTAGCTGCCCCAATTTGATTCATGGGGATGTAACTTTTTATCCATCCAAAAACCTTGATAATTTACTTAATGAAATAGACAAATTGAAAATAAAAAAGCCGATTTTTGTTAAAATGCCCATTGAAAAGTCAAACAAGGAGGTTCTTGCAATGTTAAAGGTTATTTCTAGGCACTGCCCCAAGGGAGTTATTTTCGGCAATTTGCAAAAGGACAGGAATGATCCGGCGTTAGTTAAAGAAGAGGTAGAAAAATTTAACGTTGGGAATTTTAGCGGCAAGCCGACATACAGGCGATCCAATGAGCTAATTAGAATTGCGTATAAGCATTATAAAGATAGGTTTACAATAATCGGTTGCGGCGGAGTTTTTAGTGGTAGTGATGCATGGGAGAAAATTACATAGGTGCTTCTTTGGTGCAGTTAATCACAGGTCTAATTTTCGAGGGCCCACAGCTGGTGGCTCAAATTAATTTTGAGCTATCCGATATACTTAAGAAGGAAGGATTTAAAAATATTAGTGAAGCAGTTGGGGTAGATAATAGATGAAATTTGTAGTATTCCACGGTGCTTTTGGCTCGCCTGAATCTAACTGGATTCCCGAGTTAGAAGAAAAGCTGAAGACTTTAGGTCAAGAAGTTGTTGTGCCAAGATTCCCCGTGGATGACTGGGATGTTATTACGAGAACGGGGAAAATGTATGTACCCCAAAAGCAGGGTTTAAAGAATTGGTTTAAAGCGTTTGAGTCCACAATGAAATCATTCAGAAAGGGAGAAGATTTATGTTTTGTTGGCCATTCGTTAGGGCCGTTATTCATACTCCATTGTGTGGAGAAATATAACATCAAACTAGATAGCGCAATTTTTGTAAGTCCTTTTTTAAGAAAACTGAATCGGAGTTGGCAAATTGATGTTGTAAACTCTTCATTTTATAAAACTGATTTTGATTTTCGTAAATTAAAGCAACTTATACCAGTTTCCTATGTTCTATATTCAGACAACGATCCATACGTAGATAAGGTTCATTCTATAGGATTTGCAAAGAGATTGGGAAGCTCTCTACTTTTTGTAAAAAAGGCAGGACACATGAATAGAGAAATGAATTTAAATGAGTTTCCGTTAGTTTTTGAACTTTGTAAGACACGTTTGGATCTTTCTTTGTACCTAAAATATATAGCACACAGAAAGGAGCTGTATTCGGTAGATTATATAGATCCTAAAAGCGAGGAAGTGGTATATTTGGAACCCCATGAAGTTTTTGATGAAGGAGCGTTTAAGTTCAGAAACCTACGAAAATCGGGATTTTGTACCTTTTATACAGCGATTGATTTTTGGAATACTCAAAGCGCTTATTATAATCAAGCTAGAAAAGCGGCAAGGAGAATTGAAAATTTTATTAGAGTTTTTATTGTGGATCGATTGTCCGATTTAGAAAAACCACTATTACAAGAACAGATAAGATTGGATTTTCAGGCAGGAATTAAATGCCTTTTATGTATGGCTAAAGTGGTTAGAAGTAAAATTCCTGAACTAGATTTCGGGATTTGGGATGGAGATTATTTATGTATTGTCCGGCTTGACAAAGAAAAGTATGTCGAGGTTAAACTAAGCAGTAGAAAGAAAGACATTAAAGAGGCGGAAAGTTGGGAGAAAGTAATTTTGTCTAAAGCGACATTAATAAAAAACTTTCAAAAAGATATCGACACGTTTATCAAAAAAAACAGAAAGAAGAATGAAGCTCATATATAGTGAAAATAGCACGTGTATTGCATGGAATAGGGAATAATTCAAAAGGAAACTGTTCTGCGTTTTTATTAGAATTGGTTGAGAGAAAATGAGATTAAGAAATAAAGTTGCGATTGTAACTGGGTCGTCGAGTGGGATAGGGGAGGCTGTTGCACTTGCTTTGGCGAAGAATGGAGCGAAAGTTATTGTTAACTCTAGAAGGAATATAAGTGGCGGTGAGACTGTAGTAAAAGAAATAAAAAAAATTGGAGGAGACGCTACTTACATTCAAGCAGACGTTTCCGACGGGAAGCAGGTCAAAAGGCTATTTAGCGAAGCGTTAAAAAAATATAAAACCGTAGATATTTTGATAAATAATGCTGGGGAATCTAAATCTGGAAAGTTAGGAGATTTGGAAAACTGGAATTATCAGTTTAATAACATTTTGCTTTCTAGTGTTATCTCATCTGATGAATTTCTACAAATAAAGAGTGCAAACCTGAGAAAGATAGTTAATATTTCTTCTATTTATGGCTCAACTCTTGGTTCAAATACCTCATATTTGGCGTACGGAGCAATGAAAGCTGGTATGAATAATTTAACTGTTAATTTAGCAAAGTTACATGGTTCGAAGGTCCTTGTTAATGCTGTTGTGCCAGGTTATACATTAACACCACCCTGGGGTACAAACGATGTCTTTAGTGATACAGGAGTTAACAAAAACACAAAAATTAAAAGGTTTGTGTATCCTGAAGAAATTGCTGAAATGGTTGTTTCAATATTAAAAAATGATGCAATGACTGGGCAAATTATTACTGTTGATGGTGGTGCTACCTTAAAAGATTTGTATTAGCAATGGATCAGAAAATTAAAAAGGAAATAGTTAAATACCTTAAAAGCCAAAGATTGATGACTTTGGCGACTTGTGCAGATAAGCCCTGGGTTGCGACAGTTTATTTTGCAGTCGATAACGACTTAAACTTATACTTTGTAAGTTCTCCCAAATCCAAACATTGCCAAGATATTGAAAAAAATCCAAAAGTTGGAGTAAACATAGCCGACTCGCACACTTCAAATTCAGCGAAAAAAGTTGGGGTTCAAGCGCAGGGAATTACCACTCAGGTAAAGGGATGGGAGAGAACAAAAGTTTTACTTAAAATGTGGCATAAAGCCGCACCGGGGATGGAAGAAGTTGTTAATGTGAAAAACATGAAGGATAAGGTAATAAGTTCAAGAGTGTACAAAGTCACCCCGGTTTATATAAAGTTTTTTAACCAGATGCTTTTTGGCGAGGATGGCTATAGGGTGATAGAATTTTAATATGAATTTAAAAGACAAAGTAGTTGTTATTGCTGGGGCAACTGGTGGTATAGGTAGGGAGATCACAAGAGCTTTTGCGAAAGAGAAGGTAAAATTGGTTTTGGTGGCAAGAAGAAAAGTTGTTTTAGATTCTTTAAAACTGGAAGCTGAGAAGCTTGATTCAAAAGTGAACGTTTTTGAATGTGACCTGACGGACCAGCCTTCAGTAGAGAGATTTGTTTTTGATCTCAAAAAAGGCCATAAACAAGTTGATATTCTTGTTAATGCCGCCGGTATTGGAGTTTACAAATCGCTTCCAGAAATTAAATTTGATGAATGGCAGAGGTCTCTTAGTGTAAACGTCACAGCACCGTTTTTACTTATACAAAAACTACTCCCATTACTTAAAAAATCAACTAAAGCCTATGTTTTAAGCACGGGGAGCGGTATGGGGAGGGTTGCTATGGCTAAAAGATCAGCCTACTGCACAAGTAAATTTGCCCTCCGTGGGCTAATGTTAAGTTTGGCAAAAGAATATAAAAAGACCAATGTTCAATTTTGTCATCTGACTTTGGGAAGTGTCCTGACAGCATTCGGTCCGCTGTCGTTGGAAGATAAACTGGCGAGTCAAAAAAAGGGAAAGAAGTATTTGGATCCGGCTTGGCTTGCACACACAATTGTCGCTAAAGTCAAGAACGATACAATGGAGGACGAAGTGACAATTTATCCTTCACAATACTTCGGGGAAAGTAAAAAGGGGAAAACGGCATAGAAAAAAAGTACAATAAGGTTATGCTTCGTGCAGCATACGTTACAGGTAATCCTGAAAGTCACGCTTTCAGAGGAATTGGGATTTATAATAAAAGACTTTTACCTGTACTTAAAGCACTAGGTAAAAAACAGGGGATTTATATTGACGAGATTACTAACTACCAATCACTAACCACCAATCACTATTCTGTTGTTCATTGGCCATATTTTGACTTATTTTTTAATACTTTTGAACCTATTAATGAAGGTACTAGAAATGTAGTTACTATCTATGATTGCATTCCTTTGATCTACCCAAAATACTATCCACCCGGAATGAAAGGTAGGCTTAATTTTCAAAAACAAAAGCAAGCTTTGCAAAAAGTTGATGCTGTTATTACAATTTCTGAGACTTCCAAAAAAGACATTGTAAGGTTTTTAGATGTACCGGCGGAAAAAATACATGTCGTTTATGCGGGCCTGGGAAACCCCACTTCGCACAAGGCTTTGCGGGGCAAGCAAGATGGGATCAAGAAGAAATATGATTTGCCGGAGAAGTTTATTTTGTATGTCGGAGATGTAAATTATAACAAAAATATAGTTAATCTGGTGAAAGCTATAAAAATAGCCAAGATTCCTCTGGTGATTGTAGGTAGACATGCAACAATGCTTGAAGACAGTGTTAATTATGAAGTGCACTTGGAAGGTCCTAGAGACATGGTCAGATGGTTTATGGGTAAACCTCATCCAGAGATTTCGCATTATAAAGAATTAATAGACGAGATTGAGAGCACTAAGTTAATCAGAAGATTGGGATTTGTGGAAACAGATGAACTTTCGGCTATTTATAATCTTGCGTCAATATACTGCCAGCCATCGTTTTATGAAGGTTTTGGAATGCCTGTTCTGGAGGCTTTTTCGAGTTTCGTTCCAGTTGTTGCTGCAAGAACTCAAGCTTTAGTCGAGATCGCAAGTGATGCGGCTTATTATGTTGACCCCAATGATCCAAAAGACATAGCTAACGGACTTAAGGCCGTTTTGGATAATTTAAAAATAAAAGATGACCTAGTAAAAAAAGGTAGCAAAAGGTCAAAAGAGTTTTCATGGGAAAAAACTGCTAGACTTGTAATTGATGTTTACAAAAGTTTGGCAGGAAGTTAAGTTTCCTTTTTTTACCTTTCTAGTTTGGAGAATATTTCTAATTTTAGTAGCCTTTATATCCCCAGCGTTTTTCCAATTGCAGGATAACTTTTTGGGAGGAGGAAAAGAAACCTATCAACAAAATCCTTTATTTTGGGGACACCTGAACTTTGACGGGGAGCATTATTTAGCTATAGCGCAAAGGGGTTATCGTGACTTGGAGTATTTTTATTTTCCGCCATACCCGCTACTGATTGGTTACATTGCTAAATTGTTAAATGGTCAAATTGTTATGTACGCTGCAGTTGGACTTATTATTTCTCATATAGCATTTTTTTTGGCGCTGACAGGGCTTTACAAGTTAATAAAACTCGATTTTAAGGAAAATGTGGCTATGTGGAGTTTGACCGGGCTTTTGATTTTTCCGACATCCTTTTATTTTGCAAGTTTTTATACTGAAAGCCTGTTTCTTATGGTTGTAATATGGTCATTTTACTTTGCCAGAAAAGGGAAGTGGTTTTTAACTGGAATGTTGGGTGCGCTTCTGTCGGCGACAAGGTTGGTTGGTATAGTTCTGTTACCATCGTTGATTATTGAATATATTAAACAAAAACGCGGCTTAAAAATTGCAAGTCGCAAATCTCTTTTTCTATTTCTAATACCATTAGGCATAGTTACATATATGATTTATTTAAATAAAGTGACTAACGATCCTCTCGAATTTTTGCATACAGTTGAAATATTCGGTTTTCAGAGATCTTCCGCTCTTGTATTGTTACCGCAGGTTTTTTATCGATATCTCCTAAAAATATTACCAAACTTAGATTACTCGTACCTTTCGGTGGTTTTTACAACCTTGCTTGAATTTTCTGTGGCGCTTA
This sequence comes from Candidatus Woesebacteria bacterium RIFCSPHIGHO2_01_FULL_39_23, assembly GCA_001792305.1. GTDB lineage: Bacteria > Patescibacteriota > Microgenomatia > UBA8517 > UBA8517 > 2-01-FULL-39-21. The sequence continues at coordinate 27,997 of MGGH01000017.1, read as the reverse complement.
TTTTTTTAGCATTATCTGTATTAACGTTTTTCCGTCTTCGCCTTTCTTACGCAGTTTATACGTCACTCGCATTTATAATTCCGACGCTTTCAGGAAGTTTTTCTTCAATGCCACGATATGTTTTGGTTTTATTCCCGGCGTACATAATGATAGGGATTTGGTTGTTGAAAAAAGGTAGATTGGTGAAGGTGATTTATTTTTTGTTAAACTTAACCTTACTTATAATATCTGAATCTTTATTTTTTAGAGGGTTTTGGGTTTCATGAAAAGAGTATCTAGAGTTTTTGGTAAGTTGCCGATAGTTGGCGCATTTGCTTCTTCAATTATTTTAAACCCGATTTTTTCGGGTAGTGCTGTTATGATGTTTGGGAGTAATTTGGCAAATTTTTTTGCTTACTTATTTCATTTGGTAATAGGGAGAATACTTGGAACTGAAAAATTTGCCGAAGTGTCATCGATCATCTCATTTTTGGGATTGGTATCGGTAACTTATACATCACTGGGTCTTGCTATAGTAAAGTTTGCTTCAACAAATACAAATAAACAAAATAGGATCTTTTATTACTGGGCAAGAAATAGATCGATATTTTTAGGATTGGCATTTGGGGTGGTTATTTTGTTTTTATCTCCATTATTTTCAAATTTCCTTAGAGTGGATGTTCTGTCAGTTACACTAACAGCACCGATAGTATTTTTTTCGTTAATAGGCTTTTTGAATAGATCATTCTTGCAGGGTTTGCTCAAATTTAAAGAACAAGTGATTACTTTAAATGTAGAGTTGGTGGTAAGATTAATATCAGCTTTAGTTCTAGTCTTTTTGGGTTTTTCTGTATTTGGAGCGATTGGTGGAATACTTATATCGGTTATCGTCGGATGGCTTGCTACTTTTCCGTTCTTACCCAAATATTTGCGAGGCAAAAAACTTGCGAATTTTAAAAATCAGAAAGATATTATTTTTTACGGGATACCTGTCCTGATTCAAGCTGCTGCCATGACCTCATTTATATCTACGGATGTAATTTTGGTAAAGCATTACTTTGCGCCGCACAGCGCAGGACTCTATGCGGCTGCAGCAAATTTAGCAAAAATTATATTTTTTGGGACCGGTCCTGTTGGGGCTGTAATGTTCCCAATTATTGCTCGTAAATTTGCACGCAAAGAAGGATATAAACGCGTATTGTTTTACAGTTTTATGATAACCTCGGTAATAGCCTTTGGTGTATTAGCTATCTATTTTATCTTTCCCAAATTTGCTATTGAAATACTTTACGGTGATGAATTTATAGGAGCAGCGCCACTTATTGGTTTATTTGGTTTGTCGATGTCGGTTTTTACATTGTCAGGCTTACTTGGTAGCTTCTTTTTTTCAATAGGGAGGACAAAAACCGTGATTTTTCTAGCAACGGCGTCGGCAATGCAGGTGGTTGGAATTTTATTTTTTCATGATTCGCTAGATTCGGTTATTAAAGTATCTGTTTTTTGTGCTATATTTTTGCTAGTTGCTTATTTGTCATACTTTATTTATGGTATCCGTCGTAATTCCATCTTATAGAGCAGAGAAATTTATAGGAAAATCTCTTCTTAAAATTAAGGAGGTTTTGGATAGCTTATCTATTGATTACGAAATAATATGCGTTGACGACGGAAGTACGGACAAATCTTTAAATAAAGCGCGCAATGTAGCTTCGAAATTTCCAGTTAAAATAAGAGTTGTCGGGTATAAAAACAATTTGGGAAAAGGGTACGCAGTCAAGTTTGGCATGGCAAAGGCCAAAGGTGACATAGTGGGATTTATGGACGCTGGTATGGATATAAACCCAGTTGGTATTCAGATGTTACTTTCGCATTTTGAGTGGTATGACGCAGATATAATTGTTGGTTCTAAGAGGCATCCCGTGTCAAAAGTGCATTACACTAAATTTCGTGCATTAATATCGTTTGTATACCAGATGTTGGTAAAATTGTTGTTCGGTTTAAAAGTTAGAGATACTCAGGTCGGAATAAAATTTTTTAGGCGGGAAGTGCTGGAAAAAGTATTGCCGAGGGTATTGGTTAAACAGTTTGCGTTTGATATTGAATTACTGGCTGTTGCCAACTACCTTGGTTTTAAGCGTATTTATGAAGCACCGATAGAGTCCAAAATGGATTTTAAGAATTCGACGATTTTAACAAAAGGATTCGCTTCTACAGTTTTTAGTATGCTTTGGGATACCGCAGCAGTTTTTTACAGGCTTAAGATACTTCATTATTATGATAACAAAAATCGTAAAAATTGGATTACGCCGAAATATCTTACTTTGAACAATAATCATGTCTAAAAAAAGAATCTTTATAACTGGGGGAGCTGGGTTTATCGGCAGTAATTCGGCCGAATATTTTGCGAGTAAAGATTGGAAAGTTACAGTTTTTGACAATTTCTCAAGGAACGGGAGTGTTGAAAATGCCAAGTTTTTAAAAAATTTAAAAAGAAATATAAAAATTGTAAAAGGAGATATAAGACGTGACCGAAGACTTTTGGATAAAGAAATAGCCCGAACAGACGCAGTTCTCCATTTAGCAGCCCAGGTTGCAGTTACCACATCGATAACAAACCCCAGAGAGGATTTTGAAACAAATGTACTAGGTACTTTTAATGTTCTGGAATCAATTAGAAATTCGAAGAATAGGCCTCCCATTATTTATTCTTCAACCAATAAAGTTTATGGAGCGATGGAAGAATTGAGAGTCAAGAGGGTTAAAAAAAGATATATATATGTGGATTATCCTTTTGGCATCAGCGAAAAATTTCCATTGGATTTTCACTCTCCATACGGCTGTTCTAAAGGTGCCGCCGACCAATATGTGCGTGATTACGCAAGAATTTATGGTTTGAAAACTGTTGTTTTTAGACAATCTTGTATATACGGGCCCAGACAATTTGGTGTGGAGGATCAAGGATGGCTTGCCTGGTTTATCATAGCTGTGGTTACTAAAACGCCAATCACGATTTATGGAGACGGAAGACAAGTCCGTGATGTGCTTTTTATAGATGATTTGGTCAGGGCTTATGAGCTTGCATTTTCAAATAAAGAAGCTTTAAAGGGAGAAATATTTAATGTGGGTGGGGGTTTGACATTTGCGATTTCTGTCTGGAGTGAATTTGGTTCTATTTTGGAGGATTATTTTGGAAAAAAGATAAATGTCAATTTCGCAGAATGGCGGCTAGGGGATCAAAAAATTTACATAAGTGACATAAGGAAGATTAAAAAGCTGTTAGGATGGAAACCGCAAATTTCACCAAAGGATGGTATTAGTATGTTCTGTAAATGGGTAGAAAACAATAAAGAATTGTTTAAATGACAAAGTCTGTTTTCGTTGCGTTGTGGGGAAAAAGGGGTGATTATTTAGCTCTCCGCGATATCGGTGCCAACCATTTTATTCTCTCCCATAGCCGAGTAGACAGAAGTTATTTCGACTTTTTTCGAAAAACAGGTGCTAAAGTTGGACTTTGTATTGATTGTTTTGGTGAAGACGGTTGCCTTGTCAATCCCGCGTCCTTTGGAAAGCTCAATATGAAAATCGACAATGTGCTAAAGTATAAACCTGACGAGATTTGGTTTGACCACTTTAGATTTGATGGGAGATGGGAAGTAAGAACTCAAAAATTAACGGAAGTTCATGGAGAGTGTAAATTTTGTGGGGGGAAATCAAGAGCCAAAGTATTAGAAAATATTGCAAACGAAGTCAGAAAGTATGTTCCAAAAAATGTAAAAATCGGTTATTTTGCCGTTCCTTTCAAACATGAGGAATATTCGGACTTGGTGAATATTTTAGGACAAGATCACAAACTTTTAGCCAAGCATTTTGATATCATAAGCCCTATGCTTTATCACAGAATGATAAAAAAGCCAGTAAGCTATATTCATGAGTACGTTGAATATTTGTATAATTTAACAAATAGGCCGATTATGCCAATAATTCAAATTAAAGATATGCCTGATAGTGTTCCCGATAAACTTGGTAAGCAGGAAGCACTACTTGCTGCTAAGGAAGCTGTTAAACCACCTTCAATGGGTGTCAGTATTTTTCTGTGGGAACACGCTGTAGAAAAGAATAAAATCAATCTTTTGTGTGAGATGCTGGATGTGTCAGTGTGAGAAAAGCTTGGATTCTAGTTATTTTTGTTATCTTATTTTTTACTTCAAAGAAAGAAATTTCTGCAAGCGGAATCAGCAGGTTTGTTAACATTGTTAATCCGGTTAGAATTGCTCCCTACACAAAAAATGTTTCGGAAAGCATTTCAGCAGCTTATAAACCCATAAAAGAATTTAATTTGTCGGCTACCTGGCTTTTGACATTCGATGTTTTGAAGGACGAGAAGGCGATTGGAGTAATTCTGGGTATGGATGAGAAACAAGAGGTTGGCATTTTTCTGGAGGTCTCAAAAAACTTTTCAGAAGAATCAAATGTCATTTATAACGATACCGGTTCTTGGCATCATGCCACATCCGTTTTTCTATCAGGATATAAAAGGGAGGATCGAATAAAACTTATTGATAGGGTGCTTAGCAGATTTTACGAGGTATTTGGATTTTACCCCAAGTCTGTCGGATCTTGGTGGACGGACAGTTTTTCCCTTTCTTACATCAGGGAAAAATATGGTGCTATAGCAAATCTTGGAGTAGCAGACCAATTTTCAATGGATGGTTATCAGGTGTGGGGTCAGTACTTCGGAGTTCCTTTTTATCCGTCGAAAAACCATGCCGGCGTACCTGCAGACGGTCAATCAAAAATAGATATTGTTACTATTCAGTGGGCTTTAAGGGATCCCGTCAGGGGATATAAAAACAGTCTTTATAGTACGCAGGATTATCATATCTTATCCGAGAAGCTTGATTTAAAATATTTTGAATGGTTAATGGACGTCTATTTAAACAATGAAAATGACTTCGGCCAATTTACAATTGGACTAGAGGCAGATTTGGACCCGTTGGCGTATAAAGGTGTATATGAAGATCAGATCGGTATAATTGCAAAGCGTCAAAATGAAGGTCAGCTTGTCGCTCTTTCAATGAAAGAGTTTGGAGAGTGGTTCCGGGAAAAACATCCCGAAGATTCGCCTTCATATAAAATAAAAGCAGAAAATGTAGTTTGGTACCAGTCTACGAAGTTTCGAATTGGCATAAGATATTATGATAATGGCGCGAGAGCGCAAATATTTGATTTCAGAAGTTATCATGAAGATCTGGTTGAGCCCTACTTTGTAAATCCAAACTCCGATTTCCAATTATCTATTAATGTACCTTTTTATATTGACGAGGCAAGTGACGAAAATAGCGTGTGGGATTTAGGGGACGCGGTATTTGACTACTTCGAAGATAGGGTGGTTATTCATGGGTTTATTGGTGACATTCCTGATTTGTTGGCTAGCAAAATGACCTTGGAGATTGAAAGGAATGAAGGCGACTTGACCATTAAGCCACGCTATAACTGGTTTGTCGGGAAAAAGGGATTACTACTTTCTCACTTGTCACTTGAAGCAATTCACCTTTTGAAAAGTAAAAAACTCTGGCTTCTGATTGGGCTTTCAATTATTTTTGCAGCTTATATTTTTCTAAAAAAGAAAATAATATTTTTAATAATCCTATTTTTGGCAGGAGCTGGATCATTTCTATGGTACAAGAAAAATACCTTAACTTATTATGTGAGCCAAGATGAAGTAGCGGCACTTACTTATCTTTCGTCTACTAATGGCGATAAAGTGTTAATCAGAGATGACGAATGTTTGCAGTGTTCGTATGAAACACCTTATAAACCAGCGGTATTTATTGATAAAAGGGAGTATGTAGAAAATCTTTCTAGCAAGAAAACTGTATCAGACACAAGGGTTTTTAGTGAAAGCGATAGAGAAAAGGCAATTGAGATTTTTAAAAGTCTTAACGTTGACTATGTTTATTTGGTAAGGTATGGAAAATATGTGGAGAGTCTACCATTTTCACCTGGCGACTTTGGTGTAGAAAAAATTTTCGGTAATGCCAACACCCAGGTGTGGCGTAGTGTGAAATGAAAGTTGTATACTTCAAATGATGAAAAATGTAGTTTTTATTACGGGTTCATCATCAGGATTGGGGCGGGATATCTCACTTTTTTTGAGTAAAAAGGGTTTTGTAGTTTATGGAGGGTCGAGGAGAGAGACAAAGATTGATGGGGTGAAATGGCTAAAACTTGATATTACTTCAGATAAAAGTTGTAAGGAGGCTATCTATGAAATTATCAAAAATGAGGGAAAGATTGATGTTTTGATAAATAATGCAGGATACTCGCTTTCCGGACCTTTTGAGGAATTCTCAAGTGAAGACTATTTAAAAATATTGGATACTAACGCAGTTGGGGCATTCCGTTTAATCAAGGAGATAATAACCCACATGCGCCGGTCTGGTGGCGGGAGAATAATTAATATAACTTCGCTTTCCGGACTGGTAACGTTTCCTAACTTTAGTATTTATTCGGCTTCAAAGTTTGCTTTCCAGGCGTTTTCAGAAAGCATTAGATATGAACTGGCCAAAGACAGAGTTTGTGTAACTGCAATTGCGCCGGGAGCAATTTATTCAGAGGAAAAAGTTAAATTACCACACAAAAGTGCGAGACAAAAATTGTGGCCATTGAGACTGCTATTACCTTTTGTCAGGAGAGAGGAAATTGCCCAAAAAATATATAAGATTATAAAAATGGATAGGCCGCCCGTAATAATGGTCGTAGGCCGCGATGCCAAAATAGTTTGGGTTTTAAATAGATTATTACCCAGAGCTTTGTGGGATAAGCTTCAAAAGTTTATTTGGAGTAAGTAATGAAATTGCCGACAATTAGCGTTGTTACAGCTACATATAATTCAGGCAGAACTCTAGAAGAGTGTCTTAAACACGTACGGACGCAGAATTATCCTCAAAATAAAATCGAAATAATATTAGGCGACGGGGGATCAAGTGACGATACTTTAGAAGTGGCAAAAAAGTATAAAGCGAAAGTTTTTAAGATTCCTGAAAATAAACAGAATGCAGAGTACAACCGGGGTGTCGCATTTAATAAAACCAAAAATGAGCTCGTCCTTATATTGGATCACGATAATTATATGCCGACGAAAAATTTCCTAAGAGAGTATGTTGAGCCTTTTTTGAAACACAAAGACCTTATGGCAGTTGAGAGCTGCTGGTATCATTACGATCCCAAAATGAGCTTAATGGATAGGTATTTTGCACTTTTTGGCGCACTTGACCCGGTTCCGTATTATTTTGGCAAGGCAGACCGTTTGATGTGGACCCAAAAAAAGTGGAACGGACTTGGGAAATCGCGCGATATGGGTAAATATTTTTTAGTAGAGTTCGAAAGTAGTCCCCGAAAAATTCCAACAGTTGGGACCAACGGTTGCATGATGAGAAGGAATATTGTTTTTGAGAATGCGAAAATTTCACCAAGCAATCATTATCCGATTGACGTGATGACAGACGTAATAATGAGGGGGTTTAACAAATTCGCTTTTGTTAAAAACTCACTTATACATGCAACGGGCGCACGAGGACTGGCCTTTTTTTTGAAAAGGAGACTTAAATTTATGCGAGAATATCATTTCGAGGATTTGTCAAGAAGGCGCTACAGTGTCTACATGCCAGGGGACTTTTGGAAGTTGGCAAAATTTATTTTTATGTCTATTACTTTTGTAAAGCCCACCTTAGACTCACTCAAAGGATTTATTAAATTGCACGATATTGCATGGTTTATCCATCCTGTTATGTGTTTCGGAGTAACTTTGATGTATGGATATGGGACAGTTTTAAGTTTAATTAAAAAGTATAAGCATATGATATGAATATTTTAATTTTGAATTGGAAAGATATAAAGCACCCTGAAGTCGGTGGTGCTGAAATAATACTATATGAACTCTGTAAAAGATTGGCTAGAGATGGTCACGGGGTTAGCTGGTTTTGTAGAAGTTTTCCCGAAGGTAAAAGGTTTGATTCGGTTGATCAAATCAAGATTATTAGAATGGGAAGAAATAGAGTTCTAATGTACTTACTTGCTCCTATCTACTATTGGTTGTTACGAAAAAAACCTGATATTGTTTTGGATTGCTCTAATACTATTTTTTGGCAAACGCCTTTTTGGGCAACCAAGTCAAAGAGAGTTGGCTATCTTAACCAGATGGCAAAGGAGGTGTTTTTTTATGAATTTCCTCCTTTTATTTCCCATTTCGGGTACTTGGTTGAGCGCCTGCAATATCTGACTTATAAAAATACTCGATTTATTTGCTATTCAAATAGCACAAAATATGATTTAGTTTCTGTTGGTATTCCAGAAAGGAATATTGGAGTCTTTAGTTTGGGTGTTGATCACAACAGATATGAACCGGGTGAAAAAGCAAACTATCCTTTATTCTTGACAGTCAGCAGATTGGTGAAGATGAAAAGAAACGATCTGGTTATTAAAGCATTTAAGGGTGTATTTAATAAGCATAATGATGCAAAACTAGCTATTGTTGGAAATGGATATGAGAGAAAAAGACTTGAGGAGATAAGAGACGCTTTGGGACTTGGTGAAGCTGTTTATTTCGTGGACAAAGATAATTTGTTTTTTAATAAAAACGTGAAGGATCAAAAAGTTAAATTAATGCAGCAGGCCTGGGCTTTGATTTTCCCTTCGGTAAAGGAAGGATGGGGAATGACAATAACCGAGTGTGCTGCTTGCTGGACGCCTTCTATTGTTACAGATGTTTCCGGTCTTCGAGACTCAGTCAAAAAAGGTAAAACAGGCCTTATGGTATCATCAAACCCGAAAGTCGCGGAGTTAAGGGATCAGATGCTTAAGATTGTAGAAGATAGAAAATTACGGGAGAAATTGTCCCAAAATGCATATCTCTCGGCAAAAGGATTTGATTGGGACAAAAGTTACAGGGAGTTTAAAAAGCTATTGTTATGAAACCTAGAATTTTAATTTTGACCCCCGTGTTTAGACCTAACCTTGGAGGTGTAGAGACTCATTTAACTGATTTAACAGATAGTCTTCGAAGGCACAATTTTGAAACTACTGTTTTAACTTACCAACCAATAACTACGCTGGCGAAAGCGAAGGCAGTCGAAAAATCCAAGAATCTCGAGATAAGAAGATTCGGTTGGCTGAGTGGGAATTATTTTAACTTTTTCGTTAATTTACACCCTGTTTTTAATTTTTTATATCTAACTCCGTACCTCGGACTTAGAACCTTTATTTTTATGCTTGGAAATCACAAAAGTGTAGATTTAATTCATTGCATTGGACTCTCATCCGCGTTTATCGGAATGGTTCTCAAACTTTTTTTTGGAAAACCAGTTGTGATGGCGACAGAAACATTATTTAATTTTCACGACAATTTGTTTAGCAAAATTTCAAGGATGGTACTCTCCAAAATGGATGCAGTTCTGGCTCAATCGGATGAATCCAGAGATGAACTTGTTAATCTTGGAATAGATAAAGCAAAAATTACAGTTTTTAGCCACTGGATTGACACAGATAGATTTAAACCGTTAGACAAAAGTGTTGCCAGAAAAAGGATTGGATGGGAAGATGTTTTTACGGTTTTGTACGTGGGCAGACTGATTCCTGAAAAAGGTGTAAGGATAGCCATAAGTGCTTTTGAAAAAATAAAAAACGGCAGTAGAATGAAGATTATCGGAAGTGAGGGATCAGAAGAAAAATTTGTGTGGCAAAAGGCCAGCGTAAATCCCAATATCGATTATTTGGGATCGAAAAGTTATAGAGAGCTTCATAAATACTATCAGGCAGCCGATATTCTAATTTACCCGGCTCTGTATAAAGAGGATATGGCATACGTCTTAATTGACTCACTCGCCTCTGGAACGCCGGTTATTAATACCAATGAGGGTTCAGGTATTTATAAATTATCCCCGGACTGTTCTTTTGTGGTTAAACCGGATCCCCAAGTGATATCAGAAAAGATTAAATATTTAATTGACTACCCAGTGGTTAGGAAAACGATGTCTCTCGCTGCCCGAAAATTTGGATTAAAATTCGGGCCCAAATTAGCGAAGGCTATTACCAATGTATATGAAAGTATTTTTTTGAAAAAATATATAGGAATCTAGCTCGGGCCGAAGTATTGCTGTTATGGAATCGTACTCACTCATGTTTTATACCCATTTTACTTTAATTTGTAATTAAAAATAACAGAATGGGGATCAAAATCACTAATGAGAATTGCAAATTCGAGTTAGTGGAGTTTAATATTACAGTATAAATTTTTAATGATTAACACAAAAACACTTGAAGATCTACTTTCCAATACTGGGGATATGTGTCTTAAAAGAAGAGCTAGAGAAATTGTGGTGTCTTTATCTCCCCAAAAAAACGAAACCGTATTAGACGCCGGTTGTGGCGATGGGTTTTATCTTCATTTATTGTCAAAACTTTGTAGCGCTCGCCTTGTTGGCTTGGATGATAATCCGAAGGCTTTGGATTTGGCCAAAAGTTATGTTAAGAGCAAAAAACTGAAATTAGTTGAAGGTAGTGTAATGAATATGCCTTTTGAAGACGACATATTCGACAAGATAATTTGCAGCGAAGTGTTGGAGCATTTACCGGACGATGTCGGGGGTTTGAGAGAATTTAAGCGCGTTCTTAAAAAAGGCGGAGTTTTGACGATAACAGTTCCATCTCATAATTATCCTTTTTTGTGGGACCCGGTGAGCTTTATTTTGGAAAAGGTTTTTGGTACCCACATAAAAGACGGTTTTTGGGCGGGGGTTTGGAATCAGCATATAAGACTTTATACGCCTGAAGGTTTAATCCAAACAGTCAAAAAATCTGGGCTGAAAGTGGAAGAAGTGAAAGTACTTACCCATTATGGATTACCATTTAATCACTTTCTTTTGAATCTGGGATACAGAATCAGAAAGTCCAAAACACTTCCTGGAAGTGTAACTAAGTCTTTAAGTAAGTTTTCCTCAGATAATGGCGGAAATCGCGATTTATACCATCTTTTTTTAAAAGCTGTTAACTTCATTGACCGATTGAACGATAGAGAATTCAATCTCGACACATCCACTGTTGGAATCTCACTTGTGGCTATAAAGCAACGTGCTTAAAAAGATTTTAATTATTTCTTTTTTTAGTTTAATACTGCGATGGCAATCGTGGGAGTTGCCATTAAACCGAGACGAGGGTGCATATGCTTACATGGCGACTCGATTTTTTGACAGCGATTTCGTGCTTTATAAAGACGCTTTCGATCACAAGCCTCCTGGTATTCATTTACTGTACTGGGTTGGCTTTCAAATTTTTGGGGAATCTGAACTTAGTGTAAGGACACTCTCGTTTATAAACTCTGTTGCTTCAACTTTAATTATCATAAAGATTTTAGAAATAGTTAAGGTTAAAAAGAAATTTCTTTTAGTTAGCTTTTATATGTTGATGGCAAATTCATTCGTTTTAGAGGGACTGGTTGCCAATACAGAAATGTTTATGGTTACATTTCTGGTGTTATCACTATTACTCATTATCCAGAAAAAATTATATTTCTTGGCTGGGGTTTTGGCTGGATTATCATTTTTAATTAAACCTGTTGCTTTCACAAACATCGGAGTCTTAGTCATATCATTATTTTTTTTAAAAAGTAAATTTTTAGCCTTTGTTAAATTTGTAGTAGGGGTAGTTGTACCCGTTGCTGCAGTTTTTATGTATTTCTATCTTCGTGGTGTTTGGAGTGTATTTTGGGAATCTGTTGTGGTTTTTAACCTTAGCTACGTAATTTCCGGAATAGAAAGTGTGATTGACAAAGTCGGACTGGTTGGTATTGTTACTCGGGGTAATTTGCTTATGAACATGTTGCTTGTTTCTGCCTTAGTTTTAGGATTTGTATATAGAAAGAAGCTTAATAAACAAAGAATTATCTTTTTGTTGTGGCTGACTGCTTATTGGATTGGCGCAAAACTCACAAGTCGAGATGTGTTACATTATTATTTCCCGATAATATCTGCTGGTATTTTGATTTTTGGTGTGTTTTGGAAAGAAAAGCTAGCTCCTAAAATATTTTTTGTCAACATGCTTGTTTTTTTAATCCTGTGGGGATATTTATGGTTTATAGACCCAAGAAACGCTTATACCAAAACTTTTGGAAGTACGGTCAGATATGCATATGAAGGGAGGGAAATTGGTTTTGAAATCAAGAAAAGAACTTCAGAGAAAGATTTGATTTTTCTTTGGATCGATGAGCCTGAGATTTTGTTTTATTCGAACCGAAATTCTACATCTCGCCACCTAAATACCTTTGGCACGTTAATTCCTGGGCAATTAGAAGTGCTGATAAAGGGACTTTCGAAAAAGCCTAAAGTTATGATTACCTATGGGGGACAGGAAGAAAAATGGTTTTTGGAATTCTTAATGGAGAGCAAATACTCGATTGAGAATAAATACTCAGTTGCCAGAATTTACTGGAGGGAACAATGATTAGGTTGCCGGGAGTTTCCGTAATTATCTTAAATTATAACGGTATAGATGATACTATTTCTTGCCTAAAATCCCTACTGAAAACCGATTATCCTGATTTTGAAATACTGGTACTTGATAATGGTTCGGCATCAAACGAAGCAAAAATTATTCAAAGAAATATTAATAGTAAGAAGCTAAAAATATTTAGAATTGGTCAAAACCTTGGTTTTACTGGAGGAAATAATTGGTTAGTAAAGTATGTTAAAAAAAAGTATTTTGTACTTTTGAATAATGACACCCTGGTCAACAAATATTGGCTAAAAAGACTAGTTAGTTTTGCTAAGAATAAAAAAGACGGTGCGGTATACCAACCTAAAATAAAACTAAGTTACGACCAAAAAAGGTTTGATTATGCCGGCGCATGCGGCGGATATATTGACTATTTTGGCTATCCTTTCACGAGAGGAAGAATATTTGAGAGTCGTGAAATTGATAGGGGACAATATGACGATCCTACAAGAATTTTTTGGGCCAGTGGTGCGGCAATGCTAATTAGAAAAAGCATACTTGAGGAAGAAGGTTATCTTTTTGACAACGATTTTTTTAACTACATGGAAGAAATAGATTTTTGCTGGAGACTAATGAATAAGGGTTACAAAATATATTCTGTTCCCCAGTCTGTTGTATATCATAAAGTTGCCGGAAGCGCTGGTAAAAATTTGCTTAAAAAAAGATACTGGGAGCACAGAAATAATATACTGTTGATGATTAAAAATCTTGAGAAGACGGATTTATTAATTTTTTTGACCATCAGGCCTTTGTTTGAACTTTTGACCTATTTAAATTACATTATGCAACTTAAATTTAAATTTGTTGCCTCTCTCTTTTTGGCTCATTTGACCCTCTTCTATATGATTCCGAAATTTATTAAAAAACGAACTGGAAATTACAAAAAACTTAGCGAGCTTCCAGTTTTTAAGGGAAGCATAGTTGTAAGTTACTTTATTGAAAATAAAAAAACATTTAAGTCTTTGGGGTTTGATTCGGAGTCTGATTTATGAGTAAACGAGTGTTACTTCTATATCTTAGTGTCGCGATATTTTTGGTTTTTATCTGGTTTAAGGATGGAAAAATGATGGCGACGGGAGAAGAGGGTATAACCTTATACGAGCCGACTAGAACCCAGTCTCTGTACTCTTCAGCTTGGTTGGAAACAGGCACTGGATACTTGTTGCCAGTTAATCTTCCAAGGGTGTCGTTTTACACTTTAGCTGGAGTATTTATTAATCTTGGTATAATTAATTGGGTAACTCAGGCAATTTTACTATGTTTCTTTTTAGTTCTTGGGTTAATTGGATTTTACTTTCTTAGTAAAGAACTTCTTGGACATAACTTTAATAGCAATGCTTTGTACGGCGTGGCGGCTGTTTTTTATGTTTTTAATTTATATAGTCTGATTCAGATATGGGGAAGATTTTTGTATACCCAGATTGCAGGTTGGGCGATTCTGCCCTTATTTACTTATTTTCAAGTAAAGTTTATTCGCGAAAGTCGTATCAAGTACGCTTTGGCTGCGTCTTTCGTGTCATTAATAATACCCATGGCATACGGTGCTCCATCGTATATTATTACCATATGGTTTCCTTCAGCAGTATTTTTTCTCCATGAAATATTTAAAGTAAAGAATGTCATTAAAAAAATATTCTCGTTTTTTCTAAGCGGATTTATTTGGGCGGTTTTTCATTTTTGGTGGATTATTCCTTACATAACTTTAAGTTCGGAGTCGTTTTCAAAACAAGCTACTCCGTATGATAGTATCTCTGTTTTGGGTGGCTTAAGTAAATTTTTCAAGTTCGATAGTATTATTTTTTTGCGTGAAGGTTATTTTGGAGATAACTTGGGTTCTTTGTGGAGCTTTTATGGGGAAGTGAAATATTTGATTTTGAGTTTAACTGTTTTGTCAGTTGTAATTTTGGGTATTTTGGTCAGCAGAAAAGTTAAAACTCACAAATATTTGCTATTTATACTTTTAGTATCGCTATTTTTCATTAAAGGACTAAATCTGCCTTTTGGTAAAGAGTTCTTTTCAGTTCTGTTTAACATTTTTCCTTTTATGGGAGTTTTTAGGAACCCGTTTGAAAAATTTGGGCTTATTATTCTAATCCCGTATTCAATTTTTTTTGCTTTAGGATATTTTTATTTGTCTAACCGAGGTAGATTGTCGAAGATATTAGCGAAAGTTTTGCTAGTTATTGCATTTGTACTTGTTTGGCCTTTTTGGACGGGCAAGTTCATAAGTGGCTCGGTAAAGATCGAGGTGCCAGATTATTATAAGTCAGCGAATGAATATTTGAATAGCCTTGGGAGTGAAAGGTTATTTCATCTGCCTTTTTTAAACGGTGATGGGATTCGCTACAGTTGGGGGTATCGAGGTTTGGAACCATCCGAGTTTATCTTTAATAGGGAGTCTATATCTAAGTCACTTCGAACCTCGCGTTACTTTGATGATTTTTATCTGGGATTAAAGCTTTATCTGGACCAAGAGAATTTTAGTAATATCTTGTATGTAGCGGGTGTGTCAAATGTTATTTTTCATAAAGATATAGATGAATCTTGGGCAAATGAGGCAGGAATGGATATAACTGAACAAAATATTAAAAATTGGCGCGATCTGAAATTTGAAAAAGAGATAGGGTTAGTTAGAATTTACTCTTTGGATAAAAGCAAAGTTGTACCTCGTATTTATGCTGTGTCAAAGGTAATAGTTGTAGAGGATCCCAGCGGTGTGATGAGGGAGATATTAAATAGCGACTTTGAACCCTTAAGTTTTGTGGTTACGGAAAGCAATGAGAAACTTAGTAACTGGACGCCCAATATTAGTTTTGAAAAAATAAACCCCATGAATTACAAAGTCTCAGTAACTGGGTCGAAGGGAAATTTCATTCTGATTTTGGCAAACACTTATAGCGACCTTTGGAAAGCCTGGATAGATAAGAAGCAAGTTCTGAACCACTTTGTTGTAAATGGATTTTCTAATGGTTGGTTGGTAGAAGAAGTAGGAGATTTTAGTATTGACTTGATTCTTAAAGTTTGGCCATGGGAATAAAAGTAGGAATTATCGGTGCAGGGTTTGTAGGGCTTTGCGCAGCTCTAAATCTTGCTGAAAAGGGGTATGAAGTAATTTTATTAGAAAAAGAAAGCAGTCCCGGTGGGCTTGCTGGTGGATTTAAGAGAGAAAATTGGAGGTGGACATTGGAGCAGCATTATCATCATTGGTTCACTAACGATACTCATGTAATCAATCTTGCTAAAAAGTTAAATCATAGAGTAATTACAAAGAGGCCAAAAACATCGACTTTTTTCGACCGTGTTATTTATCAAACGGATTCACCCGTGAGTCTTCTGAAGTTTCGCCCACTATCATTTTTAGGTAGAATTAGAACTGGTGTTGGGATAGCGTTACTTCGTTTTAATCCTTTTTGGAAGCTGTTTGAGAAAACTACGGCAAGTAATTTCATAAAAAAAGTTATGGGTAACGCTTCCTGGAAGGTTTTATGGGAGCCGCTTTTTAAAGGAAAATTTGGCAAATATTCGGAACTGATTTGTGCTTCTTGGTTTTGGTCCAGAAT
Organism: Candidatus Woesebacteria bacterium RIFCSPHIGHO2_01_FULL_39_23; assembly: GCA_001792305.1. Classification (GTDB taxonomy): domain Bacteria; phylum Patescibacteriota; class Microgenomatia; order UBA8517; family UBA8517; genus 2-01-FULL-39-21. Next base: position 11,915 of record MGGH01000017.1, on the reverse strand, counting down.
TTCGAAGAGGACTTCTTCTCTTGTCTACCCAGTGGGGGGATTTTTAAATTTTGCCCAAAAAATTGAGTCAAAATCCAAGACTTTTGGTGCGAGGTTTTATTACAATACAGATGTTAAATCGCTAAGAAAAATAAACGGCAAAATAGTGGTTGTAATGGATGTTGCTAAAAAGTACTATTTTGACAAAGTAATATGTACACTTCCAACATCCACCTTTATAAAAATGACTTACGGAATTCCAGAAAGTTATAGAAATAAATATTCAGGTTTACCGGGACTGGGTGCAGTAAATTTAATTTTGTCACTAAAGAAAAAGTTCTTTAAAGACAACACTTACTGGTTGAATATAAATGACAGAAGTTATCCATTTCTGGCTTTGGTTGAGCATACAAACTATATGGATAGTGAATTTTACAATGGAGAACACTTACTCTATATAGGAAACTATTTGTCTCATGACCACGACTATTTTTTAAAGAACGGGGAAGAATTATTAAAAATATTTATACCCTATCTTAAAAGAATAAACAAAAAATTTGAAAGATCAATAATAAATAAATACTGGGTATTTAAAACTGCTTTTGCCCAGCCGGTTATAACAACAAATTATTCACTGAAAATTCCACCAATGACGACTCCTGTTAAAGGAGTGTTTCTGGCAAACATTCAGCAAGTATATCCTCACGATCGCGGTACAAATTATGCGGTAGAATTAGGAGAGAAAGTTGCCGAATTAGTGAATAATTCATGAATAATAAACCGACATTTCATTTTTTTGCACTTGCTGCTGTTGGGGTGGGGCTTTCTGGAGGAGATAGGATATTCATAGAATTTGCTAGGCGCTGGGTCAAATGGGGGAATAAAATTTATATTCATCTTTGGGAAGAGGGATATAACATCACTCAAGCGCAAAAACTTCAGCACAAAAACATTAAGTTTGAAATTATTAACATGGGCATCTGGCCGAAATTTGGCTTTTTAGTTAATTATATTGCCAGAATTTTAGCCGGTATTATTTTGGGTTTGAAAATAACCCTTCCAAAGTTTGTTATTGTTTACTCCTGCTCTGATTTCTTAATGGATTTGCTTCCGGCCTTCTTACTTAAAGCTAGATTTAGAGGTAAAGTTAAGTGGGTAGCCGGTTGGTACCAAACAGCTCCAAGCCCATTCATAGGTTTTAGAGAGGGTAAAAGAGATAAAGCCTACAGGTTGACTGCTCTTTTTTATTGGCTTTCACAAATGGTTTCAAAGCCGTTGATCTTACGGTTTGCTGACTTCGTTTTAGTTAATAACATTGAAGAAAAAAAACAGTTTAGTGAATTAGATAATATTGGTAAAGTTGTTGTCGTCTTGGGAGCAGTAGATTTGGATAATATTAAAAAATACCTTAAGCAAAACCAGACACTGCGAGACGAAGAACCCAAATACGATGCAGTTTTTCAGGGTCGTTTTCATCCCCAAAAAGGTGTTACCGAGCTAATCGATATTTGGGCCAAGGTTGTTAGGGAGAGAAACAACGCCGTTCTTGCGATGATAGGAGACGGGGAGCTAATGAATGATGTAATCTCAAAAATAAAAAGTAATAAATTGGAAAGGAATGTCAGGATTTTTGGGTATTTGTATGATGGTCCAGAAAAGTATAGGATTTTTACACAGAGTAAAGTTGTTGTCCATCCGGCTTTTTATGACTCGGGAGGTATGGCCTCAGCTGAAGCAATGGCCTTTGGTTTGCCTGCAGTGGGTTTTGATCTAAAGTCTTACAAATCATACTATCCAAAGGGCATGTTGAAAGTCCCAGTTGGAAATTTGGAAGGATTTTCAGAGTCTATTCTGAAACTTTTGAACAACGAAAAGCTAAGACTGAAACTTGGGAAAGAAGGTAGAGACATGATACAAAAAGATTGGTCTTGGGATAAGCGCGCTCGAGAAGTTATCTCTGAAATTACTTCTTAATCTAGTGTTTTCCACAAGACCGTAAAGTCGTTATCTATCATTTTCACTACCCTTTTGTCGGTAAAAATGGCCGGGAGAGTCGTCTTATCCAATAGAAAGTATTTGACCTTGGCAGTTGTATCCTTAAGTTGGGGCATTGAAGTTTCGATTTTTACAAACCAGTCAACATACGGATCTGCAAAAGCAGGACCATACAGAGTTACTCTCCGTTTTAATTCTAGGGCTGCACCTCTCCTTATCTCCCGAGCTTTGAACAAACCAATGTAGACATCGGAGTTGTCGGGTATTTCCTGAATAATATTCTCAATTGTATTTACATCATCCGCCTTTTGTTTAAATGTGTCGTTTACTTCAAAAAGTGTTCCTAAAGTATCAGTATATTTTGGGATAAAGAGGGAAGGGTCTTTAAACTGTAATTGTCGAACTTCGCTAAAGCGCTTTTCTTCACCATTTTTAATGAATATATAATCAATTTTTAGTTTTTTGAGGATTGAAGGGTTTAATGTTGTTATCGCGTCAAACCACTCCAATCCTGTTTCGGGTAAATGAACTTTATATCCGAGAGGGGAGGTTGGGACAAACAAACCATAAGACTCAATGGCGGCTGGTGTAAGACTGGGTTTATCGAAAGGATATTCATCAATTATAACTACGCGTTTGTCGTAAGGAATATTATTTGTAAACCACCTAAAAGCAGGGTAATCTACCTTAAAATAATCTGTTAAAGTGTCGCACTGGTTAAAAATTGCCCTGTTTGTAAACTGAAGATGGGTAGCAACTAATTGTGGGCAAAAAACTGTAATTATAGTTATGAAACCAAGCAGTCTGTATAGTTTTCTCTTGTTTATTAATAACTCTATCAATGCAAAAACTAAAGCTAGAAAAATAATTTGATATGCGTAGTTTGCGAAACGGACACTATTTGTCGAAAAAAAAGTTTCTATAATAAGTAGGGATGATATTGCGCTTATCGTTGAAGATACAATTAGATACTTTAGTATGACTGACTTTGCCGCGAACGAAAAATAAAAAGGTAGTAATTGCTAACATCAGAAAGTTAGGGAGAAACCATAAACCCAGATTAGTCTGTTTAGAAGAACCCGTAAGGTATGAAAATGGGGCACTGGTATAAAATTCACTGACATCAGCTAATCGAAATCTTGACATTTGGTGTGAGGGTGACAAAAGCGAATCACGCACAGAATTTTGTATTAGTAAGAATAAGATAAGAAATAATATTAATAGAAATACTCCTCTACGGAGAAATTGTTTAATATTTTTATTTTTATAAACAAATACAATGGTGAGAATGATTACCTGAGGATAAACAACGTTTCCTCAAGGGAAAGGGTTAATACCGAGAGAGTCGTAAAGAAAGCGTAATCCTGCAATGAATTTTTCTTCCAGCGAAAGACCAGTGCATAAATAAAAAATAAAAAAGCTGCCCAAGCCGATGAATGATAAATATTATAAACCAATGTGTGTAGGCTAGTTACTCCAGTTCCAAGCCAAAGCGAAAAGCTTGAGTAATCAAGAAAATAATTTGCTTGTTGCCAAGCGTAAGGCGTTAAAAGTGGAAAATTAATAACTGTTTGTGCAAATTTGGCAGCATTTCCATAAAATATTATCGGTCCGCCGATTAATACAGTTGCTGTGAGTCCTGGTAGGAGACAAAATAAAGAACGAGTTTTTTCACGGGCAACCTCTGTCAGGAACAGAAAAATAGAGGATATTAAGTAAAATGACAGGAAACTATGAATGATTGAAATGTGGATATTAGTTAAGCTCTGCATTGCACCCATTACCATCAGTGAACCTTGGTGGTAGGCAGTGATAGATTCTGGTTGCCACGGGAGCACAGTTGGGTAATTCCCTTTGGCAAATGACAGCGCAACTCCCCAGTAAAGAGGAGCACTGGACCCTAAAATAACGTCTCTTATAAATAGAAATAGGAGAGATAGGTTTACAAAAACGGACCCAATTATTAATATAGAACTAATACTTAACTTCAGGTTAAATAGATGTCTGTAAAAGTTTTTGTTTCGGGTAAACGCAAAAGTAGAAATTAGGATATACAGTAAAAAAATTATTCTTACTCCAATTTCGCCTTTAAAAAAGTAAGAAAAACTCCCTAGTAATAAAAGAAAAATCAAAAAACCCAGTATCGATCCACCACCTACAATGATAAATTTATTTTTGGTATTGTAAATAAGTGAAAATACAGCTATCCCACCAAAGCTAATTATGATTAGAACTGCAAATATCTTAAAATAGTGTGGGAAGTTCGAAGAGTCTAAAATGAAAGTTAATGTTTCCACTTATTTATACTAACAAAGCATGAAGAGGATAACAGTAATCGTGCCAACTTGGAATGGGTGCTCTACCATCGTCGGTTGTATTAAATCCTTAAGTAACCAGACCTATAAGCCTTTCGAAATAATTGTTGTTGATAATGCATCAACGGATGATACTGCCGATGAAGTTGATCGTCTGGTCAAGAAGTACAAGACAATTAGGTTAGTTAAAAATGAAAAAAATTTGGGAGTAACCGGAGGAAGAAATAAAGGAATAGAGGCTTCTGATAAGGAAAGTGATTATCTACTTTTTTTTGACCACGATATGATTGCTGATAAAAAAATGCTGGAAAACTTGGTGAAAGTTGCAGATAATAAAATAGGTATAGTAACTCCCAAGATTTATTACAAGAGTGAGAGAAAAAGAATTTGGTCTGCCGGTACCGATATAAATTTATGGACAGGACAGGTAATGTTTCGAAACGGAATGGATGTGGGGCAGTATAATAAAACTGTCGAAGTAGGGGTCTCTCCAGCTGCAATTCTGGTTAAAAGAGAATTGGTTGAAAAAATAGGAGGATTTGACAATATTTTCGAGTCTTCTTGGGAAGATGCCGATTTTTGTTATAGAGCAAAAAGGGCAGGTTTTAAAACTTTTTATACCCCAGATGCAATTGCGTATCACGATATAGAATATAACACCCAAAAAGACGCGGAAAGGCTTCTGGTCAGGTATGCCAAGAATTTAGGCAAAAACAGGATAATTTTTATGAAAAGATTCGGAAAAAACTTCTTTATTTTTTCGCTTTTTTTACCCCTTTATTTAATCTATTATTTGTATTTGGCTGTAAAATACGGACATTTATCTGGGTATTTAAAGTTTTTGAAAGGGACCCTGGATGGATTTATACTAGTTAATACAAAAGAAAGGCGACGTGTGAGAATGGATACCATCAGGGTGACTTAACAAGTTTGGTTTTGTAGGAAACGTAAATGAATAGTAGTTCAAAAGAAAATAAGTTTAAGTGGGCGGGAATATCACCTTTTTTTCACCACCCCGTTGTATTTAATTTTATTCCTCATGATTTATTCGCTAAAGTTATTGTTGATGTTGGTTGTGGAAAAGGGATATATGGGTTTTTGCTTAGGGCAACAAGGGATATGTCAAAAACAAAAATGATAGGTGTCGATATTTCCAAGGAATATCTAACAATTGCTAAAAAAAACCGCGTCTACGACGAGTATGTGGTTGCGAGTTTAGATAAAATGCCCTTTGTCAAGTCAAGTGTAGACTTAATTCTAGCAGTGGAAGTGATATCTCATCTTACTAAAAAAAGTGGAGAAAAATTTTTGAACGATCTAGATAAGATTTGCCGGGGTCGGGCAATTATTGTCTGTCCGAATATGATGAAACATGGTCAACCGGAGTTTGTCAAAAGCGATTCACACCATTCACTGTGGGGAGTAAATGATTTTAAGCGTTTCGGTTATAGAGTTTATGGTTTTGGTGCCAGGGTCTATCCGCCGAGAGCTCTCTGGCAGGTAAAGTTTTATTTTGCTTTACAATATATTCTCACCCCGATTTCGTATTTTGTCCCCCAAATAGGTGGCTACTTAGTTGCTGTGAAAGATTTTAATGAATAAAACACCACTGGTTTCTATTATTATCCCAAATTATAACGGTGAAAAGTATTTGCCTCTTTGTTTGTCCAGCCTTTTGAAGACTAAGTATAAGAAATTTGAAATTATATTAGTTGATGACGTATCGAGTGACGGAAGTATAAAAATAATTAAATCATATATAAAAAAAAGTAAGAATATTAACTTTTTGAGAAACAAAGTAAATATCGGGGCTGCGGCGAGCAGAAATCGTGCTATTAAAAAAGCTAAGGGTGAAATAGTTGTTTTTTTGGATAACGATACAGAAGTTAAGCCGGGGTGGCTTGGCGAGCTCTTGAAGCCTTTTGAAAATATAAGTGTGGGTGCGACCTGTCCCAAGATGCCGATGCTTCAAGATAAAAGCAGGATAACTACAGCAGGACTTTTTTTGATTCCCCATACAGGTTGGGGTATTGCCTTAAAAGGAGAAAAGACGCGCGAAGTGGTTTCAATATCCGCCTGTATGGTTGTGAGAAAAGAAGTAATTGAAAAAATTGGTGGATTTGACGAAAAGCTAGCTGTTCATACCGAGGACTTGGATTTTTCATGGAGGATTTGGATTGGGGGATGGAAAATAATATATGTTCCTGATTCTGTCGTTTATCATAAGTTTAAAGGTTACGAAGAGCGAGCGAGATTGATGAATGCAACGAAAAGTTTTGTATATTTTCATATAAATAAAAATACTTTCAGGACTTTAATTAAAAATTATGAACTAAAAAGTTTAATCAAATATTTACCAATAGCTTTTTTGATTGTGTTTGGAAGGGGTATTTTTGTGGCGGTTCGAGATAAAGAATTTAGCGCATTAATTCAATTTATTAAAGCGGTAAAATGGAATATCGTCAATTTCCGAGATACATTAAAGCAGAGAAAATTTGTACAATCTTTAAGAGTTGTCAGTGATGACTACATTTATGAGAAGGTTATGACAAAGGAAAGTCTTGTAAATATTTACAGAAGGTATTACCAATGAATTATTACTGGGGAGAAATTTCACAAGATAAAGCGCGGGAAATTGTTAAAGTCGCCAAAAGAGTAGGCTACCAAAATGCTGCCAATTTCTTGGGAGTTGATAGGCTAAACGAGTATATTTTGGCTTATGATCGGGCGGATTGGCTTTTTGACTGCCTGAATTTGAAGGGGAAGGAAAAGGCGCTGGATATTGGTAGCGGATGGGGCGCAAACTCAATCTCTCTCTCTTACCAATTTGATGAAGTTTATTCTCTCGAGTTGGTAAAAGAGCGCCTTGAGTTTCAAAAAGTTCGGGCAAAACAGGAGGGTCGAAAAAATATCAAATTTATTCAGTCCGACTGGTTAACATTACCATTTCAGGATAACTTTTTTGACTTAGTTGTAGTCAACGGTGTACTAGAATGGGTTGGTCTTTCGGATTTCAATAAAAATCCAAAAGAACTTCAGATAAAGTTCCTTAAAGAAGTGAAAAGAGTACTAAAACCTGGGGGTGTGTTATATGTCGGAATTGAGAACAGATTTGCTTTCTTTTTCTTTTTTGGAGCAATTGATCATAGTGGACTTCCATTTACAAGTTTAATGCCGAGGAAGTTAGCGGGTGTTTTAGTTAGAAAGTTTAGAAATACGGGGGGAAAATATGAAGATATAAAAAGAATGGATAAGGATTGGCCAGATTATCGTACTTACACCTACTCTTACTGGGGTTATCAAAATATCCTGAAAGAGGTGGGATTTTTCAATTTCAAAATTTATTGGACTCTTAACTACAATAGTCCGAGTGAGGCAGGACCAATGGATGGGGAGAGTTTTTCATTTTTACTTAAATTTTTGCGAATGCATGATTTTAGCGTGACAATAACCAGCAAAATTGCAACAAAACTTGCCTTACTATTTCGACCAACGTTTTTAAGAATGTTTTTCCCGATATTTGCACCAAGTTTTTTAATATACGCAAATAAAGAAGGTGGAAACAAAGAAGAATTGCTTGAAAATCAAGTTTTGAGTTTAAGTAAAAAACGAACAAGTTTTTTAAGAAGAAGCGGGACGCACGGATTGACCTCTAAAATAAACTATTTTTTACTTGAAAATGGGAAACCAAAAAGTATAGTTAAGTTTGCCCGTTTTTCACAGTTCCAGGACAGTCTTGTTAAGGAGGAAGCTCTAATTGCCAAATGGAATGGGATAGATGTCAAAAAGACAAAGATAGGTGAAAGGGATGTGTTTATTGAACCCTACCTTAAAGGGCATATTTGCAGATCTGGAAGTCTGGAAGACAATAAACTTGCAGTGGACTGGTTACTGAATTTCCAGATGAAGACAGAAAGTGGTTATGTCGAGTCCAGAACATTTAAGAAAGAGATGTCAAGCGCCATGATTTTCTTAAGATCACAAAAATTTTCAGATAAGGTTGAACATGTTGTCGCTTCGGATCTGGAATTGTTCGCAAAGAAAATGGGGGAAACAAAAATAAAGAAAGTGTCCAGTCACGGTGACTTTGTAAAAACTAACATAATAATAAGCAAGAAAATTTATGTTATAGACTGGGAGTTTTTTGAGAAAGAAAAAGACCCTTTTTTTGATTTTGTTTTCTTTATTATTAATAATAGTAGACGGGATAGCTGGGATTACTTTAAGACAAATTTGAAGGGAGTTGGAGTTTACTCAAAGATAATGAAGTCAATCTGGAATTATTTTTGTGATACCAAAAGAATCAACAAGGGTTTACTGGCCGAGTCGATTTCTTTCGTTATCTTAAAGGCTTTAATGAGAAGGTTTATTGATAAGGATTTGAGGCATATGGATATCGGTCCTTATAAGGATATGATAAATATTTGGTCGGAAATCAGTAAAGAATCTAAATTCTGGTTAACTACATAATTATGGACTGGAGACCGATACTTAAAAAGATAGATGCTTTTTTCGCCCCAATATACGCAATTTTGCCCTTTACCCACTATGGATTAATAATGGGGCTTTTAAGGAGTCATGGCAAGACGATACTTGACGTTGGCTGTGCTGACGGCGCTTTTATGGAATTTATTATAAATAATTCCAAAGAAAAGATAATTCCGACTGGAATTGATGTTTTTAGTCCTTATTTAGAGAAAGCAAAAGGAAGGAAAATTTATAAAAGATTGATAAGAAAAGACATTAAAAGCTTAGATAAAAGTATTGGAAGATTTGACGTTGTTTTGTGTTCACAAGTAATTGAGCACTTGACAAAAAAGGAAGGCTTAAAACTAATTAATAACTTGGAGAAAATAGCCAAAAGGAGGATTATTTTTATTATTCCTGTGGGCGGGTTACCTCAAGACCCATATGATGGGAACCCATATCAGAGGCATAAGTCGGCTTGGTACCCCAGAGACTTCAAAGAAAAAGGTTATAAAGTTTGGGGACAAGGTTTAAGACTGCTTTATGGGTATGGAAACAGGGTTAAGAAATTAGGGCCTTTTAGCTATGTGTTTTCTTTAGTGTCATTTATTTTTTGGCCAGTGCTTAATTTAAAACCAGAATGGGCAATTTATATGTTTTGCTGGAAGGACAATTGAAATGAGAAACTTTCCTCTTGTATCGATTGTAGTCCCCAGTTTTAACAGAAAAGAGCTGATAAACCCCTGCCTTAAATCTTTAATGGCGACCCGATACCCTACTTATGAAATTATTGTTGTTGACGATGGGTCGACCGATGGCGCGAGAGAAATGTTATTAGGTCTTTCTAGAAAATACAAAAATTTGAGGGTTTTGTATAACGAAAAAAATAACGGCCCTTCCATCACACGCAATAAGGGGGTAAATGATTCCAAGGGAAAGTATGTTGTTTTTTTTGAGACGGATATGCAAGCTTCGCCTCTGTGGATAAATCAGATGGTTAGAGTGCTTGAAAAAAATCCAAGAATCGGTGCTTGTCACAGCAGAGTTTTTGACTTAAAGAGAAAAGAATATATCCAAGCCGACGGGATGCTTCTTATTCCCCATACAGGGTGGGTCGTGATGAGAAATTATGGCCTTAAGGTAAATCAAGCAGATGATTCGATTGTTGATGTGGTTATTGGTTCGGTGGGTACAATTGTGAGGAAATCCATTCTGGATAAAATTGGCGGATTTGATGAAAAATTAGGGCACAAAGTTGACGACATTGATTTGGGTTGGAGAATCTGGATAGCAGGGTTTAGGTCAGTTTGCGTTCCTCAAGCTGTAACTTACCATTGGGGAGGTAAGCCTCAAACTGCAAGGCCGATATCAACCCTTAAAGCAGAATATTATTTTAATAAAATGCCTGCTGTTTTTATTAAAAATTACGAATGGAGCAATTTAATTAGGTACTTGCCCTTTGCTACAACTGTGTACTTTCTAAGGGCAGTAATGCATCTTATAAAAAACCGAAACCCTCGCCCATTGTTAGGTTTTTTGAAAGCCTGGGTTTGGGTGTTAACGAATTTGGGATATCTATTAACCCAGCGAGCTTTAATTCAGTCAAATCGTAAATATTCCGATAAATATATTTTTAAAAAAATTATGGTGAAAGGAAATTTTTTTCAGACGTGGAGAAAATACACAGTTCCGATTCATCATATGGCGCACACTGTGTTTGCTAAGTAGTTTGTATTATACTCCTCTTGCTCGAGTTTACACTCTCGTAAGCGAGAGTCAAGCTTCGCTTATTTATAGCTGCAAATTAAAGTAAAATTGGTATAAAATACATAAATGTTCAAAAAGATTCTAGAATTTGGAGTTAATTTAGTGGCTAGGATGCCGGAATTCGGCTTGAAAGAGGAAATAAGAAACGTTTTTTATCAGGATATAGTTTCGGAGCGAATTATTGAGTATGCATGGGTAGTTAGACACATCCCGGGCGGGAGAAAAGTGGTACTTGATGTGGGATGCCGCTACAGCAACTTGGTTCTTACACTCGCAAGTCTAGGGTACAAAACGTACGGAATAGACATAGAACCTTATCCGTATAGTCACAGAAACTTGAAGTTTATAACAGGGGACATTCGTAGTACTGACTTTGACAAAAATTTTTTCGATTGTATTGTGGCGGTCTCTACTTTAGAGCACATAGGTCTCAGATTTTATGAAAAAACAAAAAAAGATTTGAAGGGGGATCGAAAGGCGATTGAAGAAATAATGCGAATACTAAAACCTGGAGGTAAGTTTATTCTCACAGTCCCATACGGAAAGTGGAGAATAACAAGATCTTACCGAGTATACGACGAAAAGCACTTAAAACAATTACTTGGTGACCTCAAACTGACGCTTGCTGAATATTTTGTAAAAAAAGACGGCCAGTGGATGCCTTCCTCAAGATCCGATGCATCGAAAGTAGATTCGCTGCATGAGGTAAATTCTGTTGTTTTTGCCGTTTGTCAAAAATGAAGAGGAACAGTATGTCTTGTCCACTTTGCGGTTCGAATACTTTTATACCACTTTTTGTTTTTCAGAATTCCCGGACAGTGGGAGCAAAGAATCTTCTTTATGAACGATGTAAGTTTTGTACTCTTATTCGAATAAACCCCATGCCAAGCTTAAAGCAACTTGAATCGTTATATTCCGAAAAGGAGTATTTCGAGAAACTTGCAAGACCAACTGGAAGATCTTTGTTGGACGCTATTTTGTCGATTCGCTTTTTCCCGGAGTATGATGAGTATGTGGAGAAACACACCAGCAAGGGCTCTCTTTTAGATATTGGTTGTGGCAATGGTGAATTTGCCGAAAGAATGCTTAAGAAGGGATGGAATGTTCAATGTGTTGAAAAAAGTATTGTGGCCGCAGAACGGGCTGAGAAAAGAATAGGGAGAGGAAAAATAAAAGTGGGTGAGGTAACAGAAGTTGAGATTAAGTCAAGTTTTGATATTATTACTGCCTGGCACGTTTTAGAGCATGTGCCCAATCCTTTTGAATTTATGAAAAAGATAGGTCTTTGGTTGAAGCCAAAAGGAAAATTTATTTTTGAGATTCCAAACGCAAACTCTTTTAATTTGTGGCTATTTAGACGGTATTATTCCTGGCTTATGGTTCCGGAGCATA